>JAQULV010000415.1 GCA_028718405.1 Smithellaceae bacterium | reverse complement strand
TTCCCGTGCGCCCCATCCCCACCTGGACCTCGTCGAGGATCAGAAGCACACCCTTGCGGTCACAGATCTCCCGGACACCTTTGAGATAGTCTGCCGCGGGCACCTTGATCCCGCCCTCCGCCTGGATCGGCTCCACCATGACGGCGCAGGTGCGCTCCGAAACGGCGGCCTCCAGCGCCCCCAGGTCGTCGAACGGAACGTAGCGGAAGCCGTCGGGCAGCGGCTCAAACCCCTTCTGAAATTTCTCCTGTCCCGTGGCCGTGATCGTTGCCAGGGTCCGTCCGTGGAAGGAGTTGTGCATCGTGATCAGTTCGTATCCGCCCTGATGCTCCTTTGCATATTTACGCGCCAGCTTGATGGCACCCTCGTTGGCCTCGGCGCCGCTGTTGCAGAAGAAGACCTGATCGGCAAAGGACCGCTCGGTCAGCATCTCGGCAAGAACTATCTGCGGCTCTATGTAGTAGAGGTTGGACACGTGGACGAGGCGCTCCGCCTGCGCTTTGATCGCCGCCGTCACGGCGGGATGGCAATGCCCCAGAGCGCAAACGGCGATGCCCGCCACGAAATCGAGATATTCCTTTCCGTCGACGTCCCAGACGCGGGGGCCTTCCCCCTTCACCAAGACCACGGGAAAGCGTCGATAGGTCCCCATGACGCTTTTATCTCCCCGCGCGATCAGCTCCTCTGTCTTCATCTCAACCACTCCTGTCTTCTTCGACTGCTTTGCATGCTACGGAACAATCTCCGTTCCGATGCCGCTGTCGGTAAACATCTCCAAGAGAATCGTATGCTGAAGGCGGCCGTCGACAATATGGGCCTTCTGGACACCGGCTTTTATGGCCTTTAGGCAACATTTTACCTTGGGGAACATACCTCCTTCGATGACGCCCTTCTCGATCAGGTCGCGTACCTCGCGATCATTCATCGTATTGATCAACTTCTTCTCAGCGTCGAGTACGCCCTCGACATCGGTCAGCAGGATCAGCTTTTCGGCCTTGATCGCCGCTGCCACCTCGCCGGCCACGATGTCGGCGTTGATGTTGTACGTCTCACCATTCTCGCCGACGCCGGTCGGGGCGATCACGGGAATGAACCCATCGTTGGAAAGGGATGAGATGAGTCCGCTATTTATCTCCCTGACCTTGCCGACCAACCCGAGATCGATAATCTCAGGCGGCGTATCCTTGGCCTTCTCATCGCTGAGGAGGTATTTGTCCGCCTGGATCAGATGGCCGTCCTTGCCGCTCAGTCCTACCGCGTTGCCGCCGTTGTGGTTGATAAGACCTACGATCTCCTTATTCACCTTCCCCACGAGGACCATCTCGACGATGTCCATGGTCTCCTGGTCCGTCACCCGCATCCCCTGGACGAACTTCGAATCCTTCCCGAGTTTCTTGAGAAAGGACCCGATCTGCGGGCCGCCGCCGTGAACGACAACGGGATTGATGCCGATGTATTTCATCAGCACGACGTCGCGGGCGAACATGTCTTTGAGTTTCTCATCAACCATGGCGTGGCCGCCGTATTTGATGACGACCGTCTTGTTATAGAAACGCTTGATGTAAGGGAGGGCCTCCAGAAGTATGTTAGCCCGCTCTACCGGGGATCGTTTCTGCTCCGTCATGTATCTCCTCCCTCGAACCCGATTACAGGATGTACCTGCTCAGATCCTCGTCCTCAATAATATCTCCCAGCTTCTCCGTCACGTACTGGGCGTCAATGACCACCTTCTTCTCCACCATATCCGGCGCATCAAAGGACACGTCCTCCAGAAGCGTCTCCATCACCGTGTAAAGCCTGCGGGCACCGATGTTTTCGGTCCGTTCGTTCACCAGTGCCGCGACGTTCGCGATCTCGGCAATGGCGTCGTCCGCAAAGATAAGCTCGATACTTTCCGTCGCCATCATTTCCGTATACTGCCTTACCAGCGCATTGTGCGGTTCCGTGAGGATCCGGACAAACTCATCTTTTCCCAACGATTCCAGCTCCACCCTGATCGGAAACCTCCCCTGCAGTTCGGGGATAAGATCGGAGGGCTTCGTCGCGCTGAAGGCCCCCGCCGCGATGAAGAGAATGTGGTCCGTTCTGACCATTCCGTAGCGGGTGTTTACCTGCGAGCCCTCCACGATCGGCAGCAGGTCTCTCTGGACGCCTTCACGGGAAACGTCGGGTCCGTGGGGCGAATCGCTGCCGACGATCTTGTCGATCTCGTCTAAGAAGATGATCCCTGATTGCTCCACGCGCTCAATGGCGGTGCGTGTGACCTTCTCCATGTCGACCAGTTTTTGCGCCTCTTCCTGGGAGAGGAACTCCAGGGCCTCGGGCACCTTGACCCGCCTTCTCTTTTTCTTCTGGGGAAAGATGTTCCCCAGCATGTCTTTGATGTTGAGCCCCATGTCCTCGACACCCGAGGTGGAAAAGACCTCGATCATGGGCCCGCTTCGCGCCTCGCTGATCTCAATCTCCACGAAGCGCTGATCCAGTTTGCCGTCCCGCAGCAACTG
>JAQULV010000414.1 GCA_028718405.1 Smithellaceae bacterium | reverse complement strand
CCTTTCCGCCCCGACAACCGTGACCTTCGTTTTCGCAACGCCTACCGGCTCCCTGGGGAAAATGATCATGAAAGGTACCTGGGCCATGGCCTCGATGCGATCGTTGGAAAAATCCGTTCCCCGCGGCTGGTTCAACTGCTTTTCCATCTCTTCCTCCGTCAACCCTCCAATCTCTTCATCGGTAAAGAGATTCCCGGCGAAGGAAACCCGTTCGGCCAAGATGGCACCATTGGCGTCATACAGCCGGGCCCGCACGCTGATCCTGGTCATCGGATATTTGGAGTGATTGATCACGACCCCTTCAACCACGCGGACGTTCCCGAGAATCCAGTTCATGACGTAGCGTTGCTGGAGCCCCGCCAGTTTGACTTGGGCGGGCCCCACCTCTTTCGCTATACCGAACACGGGCAGGTATGTCGCTGTCTCCTTCAGGGCTAACTGCCCCGGCGTGGTAAAGAAAAGGAAGAGGTAACCCGCCAGCACCAAGACGACAACGCTACCTAAGAAAGAAGCAAGAACCCCGGGCCAGCGGCGTTCTCTGATCGTCGGTGCTGCAGCTCCATCGTCAGCACCGACGCCCTCTTGAGGAGAACGGATATAGATATCATCCTCGGGAAGTTCCTCTGCGGCCGATCTCCCGGGCCGCTCTGTGCCGGCGGGAACGGTCTCGCTTTCAGCATTATGCGCCTCAAGACCTGATGTGACATCTCCCGTTTTCTCATGCGTGTCCTCCAGAAAGAAAACGTCGCCGCAACGGCTGCAACGCAGCCACACACCAGCCCCTTTTATCAGAGCCTCGTCGAACCTGAATTTCGTTTTACAACTACTGCACTGAACAATCATCCGTCCCCTCCTTGATTATACAAACACAGGGCAGGCAGCGATCCCGCTCATCATAGTCTAAACCGTAGCCTACCACAAAGCCGTCGTCCATGGAAAATCCTACGTAGTCCGCCTCGAAGGCGACTTTGCGTCTCGTCCGTTTGTCGATGAAGGCGCATACCCTAAGCGATGCGGGATTACAGCTGCGGAGGTTATTAACGAGAAAGGAAAGAGAGAGGCCCGTGTCGATGATGTCTTCCACAATCAGGACATGCCTGCCTGTGATCGGTATCTCCGCCTCCTTGGTGAGCGCCACCCTCCCCGAACTCACGGAGCTGGTCCCGTAACTCGCCAGACGCACAAAATCGACTTGGCAGGGGATGTCCAAGGCCCGAACGAGATCGGCCATGAAGATGAACGCACCTTTCAGGACGCCAATTACCAAGAGGTCCTTATCGCGGTAAGCTGCCGAGATCTCACGAGCCAGTTCCCCCACGCGGGCTTTAATCTCATCAGCAGTATAGATGATTTCCCTGACCATGTTCATTCCTTGTAAGCGGCGACAAACTCGTCCACGTCGCTCTGGATTATGCCTTCCGCCTCATCCACATCACTGCCAGTCTTGAACTCCGAAGACAAGCTGAGAAATATCTTATCAAACCGGGACCGTTCGCGCCCCAGGGAGTCGTAATCGATATGATTGATCATGTACTGGGAACCGTCAAAGTAATACTTCCCCAGACGGTTGGCAGCCTCCGAACGGAAAGGCCAGGAGATCTTTCGCGAAAAGAATCGGGAAGAGATCTCCCTGAGTTTCCCCCGGCGGAACCTCTCAGGAGGGGGAACCTCGTAGATCATCGAGGCAATCAGACGAAACCATTCCTTGACCAGGTCGATGTCCGTGACACAAAGTCCATAGAGGTACCAGTCGTCGATGATATAGATGAGAGAAAGTTTTTCTTCCTTCGTCAAATAGTGGTAGCTAGGGCAGAAATGGCCGTCGCACAGCTCACGGCCATAGAAAGAGACATCCCTCATATCGAGACCGTCATTCTGCAGCGGATGCAGCAGGCATCCTACCCGACTCTCCCCCTGATCCAGAAAACCCAGGTACTCGCAACAGTAGATCACCTCGTAACGCTTGGTCTGGTCTTCGCACTCCCGGGTGATCGCTGCAAAGGACGGCAGATCGTTCGTCCCTTTTACGGCGGCGTGGAAACGTCTCGTTCTTGCGCGAATCCGTGCCGCTAATGAATCGCGGGAACTATCCGCATAGTTGTAAAGCCCGCAGCAAGCGCCGCACGACTTGCCGCCCGCCGGCTGACAAAGGTGGATGAAGCTGTCGTCGTTCATGCAAATACGATCGTCTTGGAGCCATAGGTGAGTATCCTGTTTTCCAGATGCAATCTGACAGCATTGGCCAAAACGGTCCTTTCCAGATCCTTTCCTTTGAGAATGATATCGTCCACCGTATCGCGATGGCTGATCTTGATCACATCCTGCGCGATGATGGGGCCATCGTCCAGGCTTTCGGTTACATAATGGCTTGTCGCACCGATGATCTTTACACCCCGGTCGTAGGCCTGCTGATACGGCTTCCCGCCGGCGAAGGCCGGAAGGAAGGAGTGGTGGATGTTGATGATGCGATTCTTGAACTCGTCAACGAAGTCGCCACTTAGAACCTGCATGTAGCGAGCCAGGACGACCAAATC
>JAQULV010000413.1 GCA_028718405.1 Smithellaceae bacterium | reverse complement strand
TGCAGGGTTACGTTCAGTATCGCACCGGCTATCAGACTATGGCGAGCCCCATTCCATCCACGGAACAGAGACAATTACAGCCGCAGGATGACCGCGTTCGCGACGTCATGGCTAACGCCCTGCTGTACCAGGCATGGGTGGGCGTGAAGCCTCTCAAGAACGTGGATATCAAGGCTTCCTTCGCGATCGCGAAAGTCGACAAGAAACCGGCCCCCTATGTTACGGCCAACAACGCCTGGTTCTTTACCCCCGCCGGTACCGACGTAACGTACCATCCCTACGTGGGAGACGAATACGGCAAAGAGCTTGATATCACGGCCAAGGTACAATTGACCAGCAACTTGGAATACATGATCGGTGCCGGCTATCTTTGGACCGGCGATTATTTCAAAGGGACGAGCAGCAGCAACGAAGTTGGCAACGATTATCTCATTATCCATAAACTGACATTCAGCTTCTGATGAGGGGGAACCGCAAGTCGCGAGCCGCGAGGCTCGCGGCCCGCGGGGGGCAAATTCAGACAGGCAACCATTTGAGGCAAATCACTTTTTGCAGAGGGGGGCGCTATGACCGGACAACGAAGGAAAGAAAGACTTGCAGTGAAGTTACTCACCTTGTTCCTGCTTGTAGCAGTTTCGGGACTATTGGTGGTCAACTCAGGTAAAGCGGAGGGAATCGGGGACAGTATCAGAAAGGAGGTCAAGCAGATCATAAACAACATCCCGCCAAACACCGCCAGTTCTGGCATTGGTTCAACCGAAGATTCATCAACCTTCAGCACTACCCCCGATTCCCCTTCGTCGAACGATTCCGGCACTACCTCCTCTCAGGATACGAATACGGAATCTACCTCGCCGACGCCCGACAACACCTCAACCTCCGAGCCTGATGGGACCACCACCGGGTCGGCGGACGATACTGCGACCAGCACTACCTCAGATTCGTCGTCGTCCGACTTGGTCGATTATGACGGCGGTACCGTCGCACGCTATGCAGAACCGGTCGTTATGAAGGGCATCCTCTTTCCCAACTGGTCGCGTATCCAGGCGAGCGGTGCGGCAAACTTGTCAACGCCTTCCGGAGCCGACGCTCACAACGGTAACCTGTCCGTCACCTACGACGCCAGGGCGGGTGTGCCGGTGGAGCAGATCGTTGCCTATCGCTGGGACAGTGCGGCAGATAAATTCATCGAGATACCCATCCAGATCGATCAGCGTTTTCCCTACTTCCTGGTGAACAGCCGTTCAAAATCAGCTACCTGGGGAGGGACGGATCAGGAACTGACTTATCAATGGGATAGCGAGAACTGGAAGAAGGTCTATGGAACGTGTACCGCGCAATACGAAAGCAGCAGCATGCTTGCCACTGCCGATCCCGTCGCCACGCTCGACGATGACGACGAGATTGTTTTCATGGCGAGCGACGCCGGAGACCAGGCATCGGCGGACACTCACGGTCCGGCGGGAACTACCGACAAGAGATACCAGGTCACGCTTTACGACCCGGCAACCGCGACCAGCAAGTATGTGTACCTCTTCCTCAAGGCCGGCGGATCGTCCTTCAACGCTGAGAACGGCTATGTCACATATGTAAGGGATACGAACGCCGATGAGTACATCGACCGCTATTTGAACAGTGCCTGCAGCGGAGACCGCTTCCCGCGCGATGGCGTTTCGGTCAGCACCGCCGCCTACAAATGGTATGCGAGCGGCAGATGGGCGATCAAGAACCTGCAAGTCGCAAAACCTAACAGTCCCGGAGTGTATGGTGAGGATCTGCTTAGCGGCTGGACATGCAGCGCCTTCTATAGCACTTCCGAGTTCTCCAACGACGAGGCCAAATGGGAGACTTACTCCGCCACGCTGGGCGAGAAAAAGGGTCCCGTGCGCGCCATTCGGGAAGTGTGGGGCGGTGGAAACAACAACGGCAAGAATCTGACCAAGACGGAATACTTCTACCGCAATGCCATTGTCTATCGTTACGACCTGTCCAAGCAAATTGTCACTGCCGACGGACTCCACAAATGCTGGGATTACAATCCCGATGCAGTAACGAAATATTATGATTCCAACAACACCGACGGCGTTGACATGATCGATGGCGAGAAGGCAAACGGCGGTACCAATCTGCCGCTGGCTTACCTGAGCTGGTCGCAAGTATCGGGACACGGCGACGCCGGCTCCCTGGTCTATGTGGTGGAAGGGAAGGCGGGCGGCCAACAGTGGCAGTTTGCCGTTCCCACCGGCGCGCCGCAGGCCGTGGGTAGCGCTTTTGCACAGATGATTATGTTTCCTATCACGGCAACCGCCAGTGAGCAGGATAATTCGGCACCGCCCTTGAATAACGTGGCGCCCGTGGCGAACGCCGGGGCCGACCAGACCGTGGAGATGAGAACCGCCGTACAACTTGATGGAACGGCCAGTTCCGACGCCAACGGGGACAGCTTAACCTACAAGTGGGAGATCGTCTCCAAGCCACAGTGGAGCCAAGCTGCCCTTGACGATGCAACCTCAGCCAAACCGAAATTCACCGCCG
>JAQULV010000412.1 GCA_028718405.1 Smithellaceae bacterium | reverse complement strand
AGCCCATGTCCAGCGGATTTACAGGCGGTGCTTCGGCAGACCCTTGCGTAATGTTGGTGGGGATCTCGCCGATATCAAACCCCGAGGAAAAGGCCTCGCCTCCGGCCCCCCGGATTACGACGGCTCTGATCTCCTCCGCCCGTGCGAGTTCCTGCAGATATTGCGAGATGGCCACCAACATCACGCCATTGAGGGAGTTCTTCTTTTCAGGTCGGTTGAGGGTGAGCGTCGCAACAGCCCCCTTCTTTTCCATGGTGACGAAATTCTCTGCCATGATTGGCCCTTTCCTTCCCTACGAACCCGATCCTGTTTCCCGCGAGAGAATCCCGGTTTCATAAAAATCTTGGACCTCAGCGGCGGAGTAGCCCAGCAACCCTTCCAGTACCTCGTCGTTATGTTCACCCAGCCGCGGATAAGAGCCGGCCGCTTCTCCATCGGGGACACCATCGATCTTGATCGGGTTGCCCGCGATCCGAAGATCTTCCCCCACGACGGGAACAAGCATGTTGCGGGCGTGGATCTGGCCGTCGGCAAAGAGATCGGCAACATTGTTTAAAGGGGCACAAGGGATCCCCGCCGCCTCAAGTTTGTCGAGCCACCAGGTCGTCGTTTGCGACGCCATCGCCCCATTGATAATATCGGATAGGGTAGACGCATTTTCCGTCCGGAGCTCGTTGGTCCGGAAACGCGGATCTTCCTTTATCTCGGGTCGACCGATAAGATCGCACAACATTAAGAAGAACTTATCCGTCGAGGCGGTGATTACGATCTCACTGTCCTTCGTCTGGAAACTGCCAAAGGGCGTCATCGAAGGATGTCTCGTGCCGATGGGACCGGGCGTCAGGCCGGTTGCTTGGTACCGAACGATGGCGTTCTCCAGGATCGCCACAGTGCTATCCAACATGGCCACGTCCACATGTGCGCCACGGCCGGTGATGCCTCGACGATATAAACCCGCACAGATGCCAATGGCGCCGTACATCCCGGCAATGATGTCCGAGATGGACGTTCCCACACGCGTCCGTCTGTCTTTGTCCAGGCCGGTGATCGAGATGATCCCCGACAACGCCTGAATGATCATATCGAAAGCTGGCCTCTGGGCAAGGGGGCCGTTCTTTCCGAAACCGCTGATCGCTATGTAGACGAGGGCGGAGTTGATCTTGCGGATCTCCTCTTCAGGGAATCCCAGCTTCGCCATTGTGCCGGGACGGAAATTCTCGACCAAGACGTGGGAGCGCTCGATCAGCTTGGTCAGGATCTCCCTTCCCGCTGTCGTCTTGAGATCCAAGGCCACGGACTTCTTTCCCGCGTTGACGCTGAGAAAGTAAGCCGACTTGGTGCCGTCCTTCCCGAAGAAAGGTCCGATAAACCTCGCCTCGTCGCCCACGCCGGCCCGTTCTAGCTTAATGACCTCCGCCCCCAGGTTCTTAAGGATCATGGTGCAGAAAGGCCCGGAGAGGACCCGTGTGAGGTCCACGACCCTGACGCCAGTCAGAGGCTTCTCCTGGGAGGCGGTGGCTTCCATAGGACTATTTCACCGTGACACCCTCGTAGTTCTTCAGGATCCTTTTCGCGACAACCATTTTGTGGACTTCATCCGCCCCATCATAGATCCGGGCTGCACGCTCGTGGCGATACAGGAAGGAGATTACCGTATCGTCCGTCATCCCCAGCCCGCCGTGAACCTGTAGGGCTCGGTCGACGACCCTTTGGAGTACACCGGCGACGAAGAATTTGATGAGCGACACGTCGATCCGGGCCGCAAGCAGGCCCTCCGTTTCGATTTTCCAGGCAGCCTGCAGCGTCATAAGCCTCGCCGCCTGCATCTCGGCGGCACTATCAGCGATCCATGACTGGATGATCTGGCGGGTTGCCAAGGTCTTGCCGTCACGGGTGATCATCCTTGTCGAGGCGCGCTTACACATGAGATCGAAGGCCCGCTGGCATTCACCCAACCAGCGCATGCAATGATGAATCCTGCCGGGCCCGAGCCTTTCCTGGGCGATAACGAAGCCCATCCCTTCTTCGCCGAGCAAATTCTTCTGCGGGACGCGACAATTCTGGTAGAGGATCTCCGCGTGACTGAAAAAATCCGCGCCAGCATGTCCCATGACAGAGATATTCCGCACGCGATTAAACCCAGGCGTATTCGTAGGGACGATGATCATGCTGGCCTGCAAGTAGGTCGGATTTTCGGGGTTAGTTACAGCCATGACGATCGCGAACTCAGCTCCATCGGCGGCCGTTGTGTACCATTTCTGGCCGTTAATTACGTAATCGTCGCCATCCTTGATGGCCGTTGTGTCCATCATGACCGGATTTGATCCCGCGAGCTCCACCTCAGTCATGGAAAAGCAACTGCGGATCTTTCCATCGATAAGAGGTTTCAGATATTTTTCCTTCTGTTCGTCAGTGCCGTGTTTATGGAGGATCTCGACGTTGCCGGCATCTGGAGCCTGGCAGCCGAAGCAGTAATGACCGAGGGGTGACCTACCCAACTCCTCAGATACAAGGGCATGCTCCATGAGATTTAGCCCCA
>JAQULV010000411.1 GCA_028718405.1 Smithellaceae bacterium | reverse complement strand
CACCCATTCAATCTTCGAACGATTGATGACGATCGTCTTGGTTGTCTGACCGGCGAGAGAGGCATCAGTAAGGACGATGAACTTCGCCTCTTCCTCCGCATTGAGAAAATCGGAGAGGCGATTGTACTTCTTTATATTCGTAAATCCCTTGATGGTGCTGCCATCGGTCAGGCGAACCGTGAGCCGTTTTTTGTTCTGTTGTTCCTGCATAGCGTGTCTCCGATATCCTTTGCTTACATAATTCTTATAAACGCATTGGCTACAAGAGGCAAGATCAAAATTCAGCCCTTCGCGGGCGGTTTCGTATTGAGCCGCGTATAGATGTGACGCGACGTGTACAGGGCCCCCAGAGGGTTATGGGCTAGAACCCGGTCCTTGACGGCCAGAATCGTCACGGGTGCCCGGGAGTGCTTGATGAACAGGGTATCGTCTCCGACGCACAGTCCCAAAAGAATGTTCAACTCGCAGCCGCTTTCGTCGAGAATTGCGGCTTGACCTATGGGGTTGCACATGGGCTGCCGGATACCGGGAACGACCTTATCCTCCTCGGGGAGATTCACATCGTCGGAACAGAGGGCGCCGCACATGCAGCAGACGGAGCAGACATCGAAACCTTCGTTGCGCAGTAGGTTAGTGAATAGCTCTGCCTCCTGGGAGAGTCCCACACAAAAAGCAAGTCCCAGCTTCCTGTAGCCGCGCAGTCTCGCGTAGAGAACCGTCTCCTCGACGCGGGTCAGCTTTCCATAGTCTTTCCAGGTGCGGGCCACATCCTGCGCCATGCGACTGCGTTCGGGGTCTTTCAGCTTTTCCTTGACGGCGGCCACCAAATCGGGGCAGGCCTTCGAGGGACAGAAATCGGGCGCCTGCGTAGTATCGCCGCCGAAGCAACGTTTCTTTGCGCAGTAGCTGCACTGAATCTTTTCCATCCGTCCTTCTCCTCTGTTGCGACTTACCTAGTCATGACTAAACGCTGTTCCGCCTTGGGGACGTACCATTTGATGAAGTTATAGTCGATGCCGATGGGTGCCGGCTGCACGCCCCGGAAGCGGGCGTCGATGATGGGAAGCGCGTCGGGCACGTACAAGAACAGGTAGGGTTGATCCTCGGCGAGGATCTCCTGGATCCGGTCATACATGGCCTTGCGCTCCTTGAGGTCAAAGGTGCTCCTCCCCTTCTCCAGAAGCATGTCTACCTCGGGATTCTTATAGGAGACGAAATTAAGCTCCTCGGGTCCCGTCTTGCTGGAGTGCCAGACATCGTAGATGTCGGGATCCATGGGGATCGTCCAACCGAGGATCGTCGCGTCGAACTTGCGTTTGTTGATGAAGTCGTTGACGAAGGCGGCCCACTCCAAGACGCGGATCTTCACGTTGATCCCCACCTCGGCAAGGCGCCGCTGGATGATCTCGGCGCACTTCTGCCGCACCTCGTTTCCCTGGTTGGTGATGACCTCGAAGCTGAACGGGCGTCCGTCCTTCTCCAGCACTCCGTCGCCGTTGGTATCGCGCCAGCCGGCCTCAGCCAGGAGTCTGCGCGCCATGGCAGGGTCATAAGGGTATCTCTTGACGTTGGGATTGTTGGCCCAGGTGCCCGGTTTGTAAGGACCGGTAGCGGGCCTCCCCAGTCCCAGCAAAACCCCCTGGATGATCTCCTCCCGGTTCACCGCGTAGGCGATCGCCTGGCGGACCCTCTTGTCCGTGAAGAGGGGGTTCCTTAAATTGTAACCGAGATAGGTGTAAGAGAAGGAGAGGTAGCGATACTTGTGGAAGTTCTTGCGGAAAAAACCCGTTTCCGTCTGCCTTTCGTACTGCAGCGGCGTAAGTCCCATCCGGTCGATCCCCCGCGCGCGAAGTTCCAAAAACATCGTGGCCATATCGGGGATGATCCGCATGATGTAGCCGTCGATGTAAGGCCTGCCCTCGAAGTAATCCGGGTTGGACGAAAGAACGATCTTCTGGCCCGTTACCCATTCCTTGAATTTGTAAGGTCCCGTCCCGATCGGATGTCTCCCCAGAGGACTTGTCGCGATGTCGTGACCGGCCAGCAGGTGTTTGGGAAGGATCGCCGATCCCCAGCTCATCAGTGCCGGCGCGAAGGGTTTGGCGTAGGTAACGCGGAAAGTGTACGGGTCCAGAACCTCGGCCTTCTTTACCTTGAGGAAATCGCCTGCGTAGGCGGTAGGTGTCTTGGGATCGATAGTAACCTGGTAGGTATAAAGGCAGTCCTCGGCCGTGAAGGGCCAGCCGTCCTGCCAGCGGACGCCTTTGCGCAGGTGGAAGGTGATCTGAAGCCCGTCGGGGGAAATGTCCCATGACTCGGCCAAGTCGCCCACGACATTGATGTCCTTGTCGTATTTAACCAGACCGTTGAAGACCTGGCCCGCTATCTCATGGGAGGTGGCGTCGGACGAGAGGATCGGGATCAGGTTGGAGGCGTCGCCCAGCGACCCTTCCACCATGATATCGCCGTAGGCCGGAATATCGGCGTGGGGGGCATTGATCTTCCCCTCTGGGCCGCCGCCGTTGCAGCCCCAAAGGGCCA
>JAQULV010000410.1 GCA_028718405.1 Smithellaceae bacterium | reverse complement strand
CTGCTAACTAACCAACGAGAAAGTATTTCACAAAGGGGTTTGCAAAGAGGAGAACAAGCGAAACGACCAGGGCGTAGATGGCGATGGACTCGGCCATGGCCATACCGACCAACATGGTCATCATGATCTTGCCCTGCACGCCGGGGTTTCTGCCGACAGCCTGGCAGGCACCAGCGGCGGCCGTTCCAATACCGAGACCTGAACCTACGGCACCGAATCCGATGGCAATACCGGCGGCGATCATAGCACCCAGGGCAAACAGGGCCTTCGACGAGGCGTCAACGGCGGGGATAGCCTCGGCGGCGAATACGGCCGGTGAGCAAAGCAGCACGGCTGCGATTGCGGTGAGTACAGTTAATACCTTTTTACCTAATGTTCTGATCATTTCTTTTCTCCTTTCCGTCCTTCTTTAATTGGACCGCACCACCTTAGCATAACGTATACACCAGGTGAAGCGGAAATCTCCGTTGCCGCGACAGCAGTTGCAATAGACATGCCACCGCTCTTGCATATCCAGCGCCGCAAATCTAAGCGCGGACAAATACGCGGTTTATTGTTCCTGCCCCGCGGCGACGGCCATGACCGACGGTCAGAAAAGTGTTTAACGTTTCATTAAACGGGGATCGCGAATTTAACAAAACTTGGAATAACCCGTACCGGAAAGGAACCCTGATGCCCGCAAAGTCAGAAACAGGGGCAGGTTGCGCAGGATCATATTTTTATTGAAATTTTGACTTGAGCCCGGTAGTATCGGACGCCGTAGAGAATTACCACTCCATCAAGTCCCAGAGGAGATAAGATGCAGGAAATACTGACGGCTGTAACCTACCTGGTCGGCTGGTTCATGTTGGATCGGGTATTCGGCATTGAGAGCGGTCTTATCAAGATGCTCATCTCTGTGGGAGCGGCGGTAGGTGTCTATATCCTGATGGCGGTCGTCGAGCATCGTGAAAAGAATGAAGGTGCCGACGACAGAGGGAAGAAGTAAAAATGGCGGGCAAGCAAGGCAAAAAGATCTTTGCGGTGAACATGCAGGTTTCCATCTGGATGACCACGATCGCGGTGATTATCCTGATCTTGCTTTTCGCCGTGACTATCAACCGTGCCCGCGAGCGCGACATGGCCGAACAGTTTGGCCGGCAGCAGGCGGCCATCGCCCGCGGTATGGCCTCGGGGATGGAGGATCTCGTCGTCAGCGTGGAGAAGAGCATCATCATGCTTTCGCGGCTGCCCGTCATGGAGAAGATGAATGCGGGCGACGCCCTCCAGAGCATGAAGGTAATCTATGAAAACCTGGAAGGGAAGGTTGAACTGATCGCCGTCGTGGACAGCAAGGGGGAGATCCTCTCCGGTTATCCCTCCGACAATGTCCGCGATATATTGGGTGCGAATCTCAGCCGCTACGATTTCTTCCGCGCGATCAAGGCGACTTCCAAGCCTTACGTCGGCGAAGTGATCTCACCGGGAGGCGTAAAGACGGTGGTAGTGGGCGTTCCTCGCAATGAGAGAGCGGGTAACTTTTCCGGAGTGATCATAGCCACCCTTTCCATCTCTTCGGTCTTGGACCGCTATGTGAAACAGGGCAAAGGCGTCATGCCCAGCGTATCCATGATGGTCAACAGCGAAGGCAAGGTCCTGCTACACCCCGATGAGAGGCTGGTCGGGACGGACATAGGGGCACTGGAGACACGTGCGCTGAGGAGCGGCGATTCTCTTAAGGCGGCGCTCCTTAAAGGAAAAGAAGACTATGGCGAATATTTCTTCAAGGGCAGCGGCGATACGGTAGAGCGTAATCTCGTGGTCTATGCGCCGGTGCATCTGGGAAACCAAGTATGGTCCGTAGCCGTGGTCAGTCCCTACAACCGGGTCATCGCCCTGGTCAGGAAGACCTTCATCAATACGATGGTGGGCGCCATTGCCGTGATCTTCGCCGTGATCATTGCCAGTTTCTCCATTGCTTACTCCAGTCGGAAAAGGCTCCAGATGAAGGAGGAGTTGGAGCGCCTGCGGGAGCGGGAAGACTGGGAAGAGCGGCTGATCCGTGAGAAGAAGACGATTGAGGGGATTATTGAGGGTTCGCCGATCCCCACCTTCGTCATCAACAAGGACCACAGGGTCATCCTCTGGAATAGGGCCTGTACGGAACTCACGGGCTACGACGCCAGCGAGATGATCGGTACCGACAGGCATTTCGCCCCTTTCTATCCCCAGCAACGTCCCGTCATAGCCGACCTCATTGTGGACAGGGACATCGGCGGACTGGCGAAATACTACGGTACGAAGAAGGTCCGCAGATCGACGACGGTCAAGGGCGCCTACGAGGCGCGGGATTTCTACGACAACCTGGGTGGTAAGAGCAGGTATCTCTATTTTCTGGCGGCCCCCATCTACGATGAGAAGGGTGAGATCATCGCCGCGATCGAGACGCTCCAGGATATCTCGCGCGAGATGGACATGTCCCGCAGCCTCAAGGAATACGCCGAGACCCTGCAGAACGAGCTTTCCGAGAATATCAACCTGCGAAAGGAAAATGAGGCACTTTCCA
>JAQULV010000409.1 GCA_028718405.1 Smithellaceae bacterium | reverse complement strand
CGTCAAATATCCGCTCACCGAAGAACGGATACTCCATCGTGTTCCCGGGGTGGTTCTCCACCTTTCTCTTGATCGCCCTTATAAACCACTCCTCATTGAAGACGCTTCCATCCACAGGCACGTCCGGCTTCCGCAGCTTCGGCTGCCTGGGATGACCGACACCGCGCAGTTCACCCAAGGCGTTCTTTATACCGCTCACATCACTCAGCCATGAAAAGTGTCGGTAGCGGTCCTTCATTTTCTTCCGGTCCATCGTTACTCCTTACTACCATTCCCAGCAAAACTGTCATTCCCGCCTTTGCCTCCGCAGAGCCAGCCCCGGACTTGATCCGGGGGCAAACTGCGGCAGGAATCCAGTCCCTATTCCTCGATCCCGCTCAACTTCTTCGCCCTCTTCTTCTTCGCCTCCATGTCCACGAGTCTGGCGATCATGATTCGTTGCGCCTGGGGCGAGCCGGCGCCGTGCATCGATTCCGTGAGATAGCCCACCGCCGCCGTTCCCAAGGTCAGATTCTCGATCAGGCGCAAAATGCGCAACCGCTGTTCCGTCGGGACGTCAGCCCTCCCCTGGCAGTACTTCTCGATCCACTTTCCCACCTCGGGCGAGCGGAAGTCAGCCTCCGAGGGAAGCGTCACCATGAGCCCGCCGGCAATATCCTGGGCGAGCCTAGCAATCTCGAAGGGGAAGCGCGTCACGTTCTGCTTGTGAACATTCGCCAGCAGCGTATTCACCGAGTAGGTGCCCGAGGGCTCCTTGAATCCCTCGGAGGCGCAGGCAATACTCCCGCAGTAGAGCGTCTCGTTGAGCTGGTTCATCTCGATGATCTTGTCCTTCACATGCGAGGCCTTCTCGGCCCCGTTGTATTCGGCGATGGTCTGCGTCGCCCCGATGAGGACATCGCCCACACCCACCTTGCACGCGTAGCTCTGGCGGTGATAGGCGGCGAACTTCTCGACCAGCGTTCCAGCAAACTGATATTCCCTGTACATGAAGACCCGCTCCCAGGGAACGAAGACGTTCTCGAAGATGACGAGCGCCTCATGGCCGCCGAAGATCTGATTGCCCCGGTCGATCATGCCTTCTTCCAACTTTCTCGTGTCGCAGGACTGGCGGCCGATGATGTAGATGATCCCTTCCGCATCGCTGGGCAGGGCAAAGGCCACGGCGTAGTCCTTGTCTTCCTCACGCAGCGCCAGCGTCGGCATCACGATGATCTCGTGGGAATTGACCGCACCCGTCTGATGAGCCTTTGCGCCCCGGACGACGATACCGTCTTTGCGCTCCTCCACCACGTGGAGGAAGAGGTCGGGGTCTTTCTGGAGATGGGGCGGGAGTCCCCGGTCGCCCTTGGGGTCCGTCATGGCACCGTCGCAGACGAGGTCGTTCTCCTGGACGTAACGCACATAATCCTGGAGCCGCTTGTGGTAGCCGGTCCCCATCTTCTTGTCGATGTCGTAAGTGACGATGGAAAGGGCGTTCATAGCATCGCAACCGACGCAGCGCTGGAAGCAGCAGGCCGTATGGGCGCCGAGCAGCCTGCCCATCTTGCTCTTCATGACGAGATCGTGCGCGCTCTGATGAATGTGGGTGAAGCGGTTGATCTTCTTTCCCGTGAGGTGCGAGGCGGCGGTCATGATCTCGGCGTATTCGGGTTTCTCCGCCAGTTCGTAAGTTGCCGCCACGGCGTTCATCGACGGACGGATGATCGGATCGTCCACGACGTTATCGATCTTCTTGCCGAAGAGGTAGACGACGAGCTTCAGCTTGCGCAGACTCTCCTCGTATTGCTTCGCATTCATCATGGCGACGGCACCTCGCTTTCCCAAAACATTAGGAAATCCCTTTGATATCAAGGTTATTTCTGTTTGACAGGTAACATATCTTATGCAAAAGTCTTTTGCAAACCATAAAAAAGCTTTGTGCGGCTAAAGAAGTGCGCCGTCAAACGTAATGATGCCACACAAGATATAGTAAGATGTCAGGACGTTCATCCAGTATGGCTGAGGCTTCGGCGATAAATGTCTCTTAAGAACATACAAGATTACGAACACAAGGTTCAGGAGATAATTCAGTATGGCGGTTCCAGGAATGAAACTGCGATCCGTCCTGCCTTTCAGAGACTTCTCGAACAGTACTGTGCCGATAAAAGAATTGAGCTTATCCTGGAGCTGGAATACAAGCCACCTCATGGAGCATCCATACGGCCTGATGGCACACTCAAAGATGCCTTGCGGCAAGACTGGGGCTACTGGGAAAGCAAAGACACATTCGATTCTCTTGATTATGAAATTCAGAAGAAAATTGCCAAGGGGTATCCCACCAACAACATCCTGTTTGAAGACAGCCAAACTGCTGTACTCATTCAAAACGGCCAGGAATTACAGCGGGCATCCTTCGACGATCACCATGCCCTTAACGACCTGCTTACGACCTTCGTCAATTATGAACCAAAGGAGGTTCGAACCTTCCGGGAAGCGATCGACAGATTCAAGGAGGACCTCCCCAATCTGGTCGTAAAACTTCGGGAACTTATAGAAGGTCAAGCG
>JAQULV010000408.1 GCA_028718405.1 Smithellaceae bacterium | reverse complement strand
CCGCTGACCCGCTCTACAAGCTGGCGTTGGCTGATCTGCTCATCGAAGAAGCGAGGATCGAAGACGGCGTGGCCCTCTATGAAGAGACCGCCGCTGGTAGCACGCATGCCGGGGCCTACTATTTCCGTCTGGGAAATACCTTGAGCCGGACGGGATGCCAGCAGCTCTCTGGACGATTCTACAGGAAGGCCCTGGATACGGACCCTGATAATCCATTCTATAAAGCGCGCTGCGTCGCGTCGGCAGATTCGCCAAAGGCGGGGGTGGAGATTTCCGGCAGTACGAAAGAATTGTGACCCTGGCAGTTTAAAGGCGACCGATCTTGATACTGACCTCTCTGAAGATCTGGTAGAAGATGGCATTGTCATCGACGCCGCCTTTGATGATGAGGCTGATGTCATCAATGTTCTGCGGGTTGACGACGATATTCACGCTTTGATTGAACGCGGACATTTTGTCCATCGTACGGAAGCGGGAGCTGATCAGGGTCACGAATATCTGGCGGCGGGTCTGCATCTCCAGACCGCGCAGATACAGCAGGATACTGTTTTCCTCAGGGGTAGCGGCATCGAAGAGTTCGTTTACCACGATGACGTCGTAGGTATGGAAACGCATATTTTTCAAGGCGTCCCGGGCCGTCGCCGGTTCCGTGATCCGGTAGTTTAACTGGTCTAAGGCCTCCTTGATCTTCGCGTGTGAGGCCTCATCGTTCTCGCAGATCAGGGCCGTCGAAACATCCGGGACAAGGAAATCGAAGGGGCGGTCCGCCGCGTCATAGCTGCTCCACGCTACCTCCTGCAACAGGCTCTTGTCGTCGGCCATCGGTCTCTCCTTATTTTCTCGGCATTCTTCTGCTGTAGTCCTTATCGACTTCCAGCTTCCCCAGATCCGTTGTGGCCTGGCCGCGGGAGGACTTGACCTCGTCGATACCGCGACCCACATTGCCCCGGTTGGAGGCGTACGCCTTGGCCGTCTCTTCATTGATCAGGCCCTGGGCGTACAGGTCAACAATGTAATCGTCAAAGCTGAACATTCCGAAAGCGTGACCCTGCTGGATGATATCGGCGAAGGTCCTTCCCTCCTCCTCGCCATGGAGGATTGTGTCCTTCACCCGCAGGTTGGTACCCATGATCTCGAAGGCCGCGACGCGGCCTCCGCCTTCCTTGGGAAGCAGCCGCTGGCAGGCAATCCAGCGAACGGTATCGGCCAGACGGATGCGGATCTGATTTTCTTCTTCGGGTGAGAACATACCGAGGATGCGGTTGATCGTCTGGCCGGCGTCGACGGTATGCAAGGTCGTTAAAACGAGATGGCCCGTCTCCGCAGCGGACAGACCGATCTCGACGGTCTCGCGATCCCGCATCTCACCCACCAGGATCACCTTGGGGGCCTGCCTGAGTGCCGCGCGCAGTCCATTGGCAAAGGAATCAAAATCGGTCCCCATCTCGCGCTGGTTGAAGGTCGACTTCTTGTGGATGTGCGAGAACTCCACCGGATCTTCCAGCGTGATGATGTGGATTGATTGCGTCTCGTTGATCTCGTTCAACACGGCGGCCAACGACGTTGTCTTCCCCGCGCCGGTAGCGCCGGTCACAAAGATGATGCCGTTCTTCTCCAGCGCCATCTTCTTGAAGGCCTCGGGAAGATTGAGACCATCACAGGTGGGAATCTCAGTCTCCAGCTTTCGCAGGACGGCGGAGTAATTACCCCGCTGTGAAAAGATATTCACGCGGAACCGCGCCCGGCCGGGAAGCTCGTAGGAACTGTCGCAGGAACCCTCCTTGAGCAATATCTCCGTCAGCCTCCGGTCCCGATTGATCAGATTCAGCGCGAAGATCTCCGTTTGGAAGGGCGTGAGGTTCGGAAAGGGAGGATCGATCTCCACCCCCATCAACTTGCCCGAGGCTTCCACCTGGAAAGGCCTGCCTGCCGTGACGTTCAGGTCAGATACATTTTCCTGGGAGTCCAACATCCTGCCGAGGATGTAGTCGATCTCCTGCTTGCGCATGAACCTAAACCTCCGTGAAGTCGGTGGGCGGCACCTTCAGCAGCGGCCTGAATCTCGTCTTCTCGTTGCATTTCATGTAGGCCTCGTCCGCACTTATCCAACTCTTATTGTAGAGATCCATAATGGAATCATCCAACAGCTGCATGCCGTACTTCTTCCCCGTCTGGATCATAGAAGGTATCTGGAAAGTCTTGGATTCGCGGATCAAGTTGCGCACTGCCGGCGTGGCCACCAATATCTCCAGGGCCGCGCACCTGCTGGGTTTGTCGATGCGCCGGAATAGTACCTGCGAGATCACCGCTCTGATGCCGTCGGCCAGGGTTGAGCGGATCTGCATCTGTTCACTGGCGGGAAACACCTCGATAATGCGGTCCACGGTTTTGGCGGCGTTGGTCGTGTGAAGGGTGCCGAAGACCAGATGGCCGGTACTCGCCGCCTCGACGGCCAGCGAAATGGTCTCCAGATCGCGCAGCTCGCCCACGAGGATGATATCTGGATCCTCGCGCAGCGCTCCGCGGAGTGCCGCCGAAAAGCTCTTCGTGTGCAG
>JAQULV010000407.1 GCA_028718405.1 Smithellaceae bacterium | reverse complement strand
CATAGATTCCGAGCGTCTGACCTAGATCAGCATTCTGCCGGGCAAGGTTCAACTCCCCACCCGAGGCGGGATCGAGCAGGCCACCCACTCCCCAGATCGTGTTGATTGTAAATCTCTCCAGTTCCGTCGCCGCACCGCTAAAGTTTGCTTGCAGCAGACAGCTGACAAAGCGGATTGGGAAGGCAAGGTTGGAAAAGAAATTGCGGGCACTGATCCTTCCCTTTTCCGGTATCACAGCGGCATATCCCTTCGCAACCGGTTTCAGGAGCCAGAAATACAACTTATCGTTGAATTGATACATGGCCCGGTTGAACGGTTCCAGCGGGTCCCATATCGTGGCAGCTTGTTCTTGTGGGCCTTGCTCAACATAGTTTTCCCCTTCGTCCCCCGCCTCACCGATAGATGGCTCCTGTCCCGCCGCCGGTGAAATCACCTGCACGGGAGGAGAAATGATATCGGTATCCGTCTGCTCCGGCAGCGAATCGGCTATCGGCATTTCGTCGCGGCTGTCTTGCGCAACGTCGCGAATGCACTGATCGACGGAGGGGAACACGTCGCCCGCAACGATTGCCTGCGATATTTGTGCGGCGGTCCTTCCTCCCGCCCCCACAGCATCAGCGAGAGCAAGCTGTGGTAGCGAAAGAATCGCAAGCAGGACTGAGTATCTAAGGAGATGCTTCATAATAATCCGCCATCACTAATCTGATCAGGTACGTCTCTTGCCCCTGGGGCTATTGGCTTTTTACCTTCTTTCTGAGAATCTCAATCAACTGGTCGGGAGTATTCTTAGCCAGGATTTCATTAAACTGCGTACGGTAGTTCTGTACCAAGCTAACATTCTCCACGACGACATCATAGACCCGCCAAGCACCGCTTCTGAAGATAACACGGTAGGTAATAGGGATTTCCTTGGAGGACGTGATGACCCTCGTAGGAACCTCGGCCTGGTTCTCCGAAATCATGGATTCCTTGTCAAAGACGATCTTCTCATTGGTGTAGGAAAGGATCTTGTCTATGTATGCCTTCTCCAAAATCTGTCTGAAGAGAGCGACGAATTCCGTGCGCTGAGCGGCGTTGAGCGTGTTCCAGTTCCTAGCCAAGGTTCGACGGGAGAGTTCCACTTCGTCGAACATGTCCTTGTAGATCACCTCTAGCTTCGCTTTCTTGATCTCTTTGGCCGACACCGCTTTCAGTTTGGGATCGCGCAGCACATTTAAGACCTTATTGACATTTGTTTGGACCATGTCAAAAGGAGGGCCGGCTAATGCAGGAAGGGATCCAACGATCACGAATAGAACGCTGAGAATGATGATTCTAGTCTTCATGGCGTACCCCCATTGTTCGTTACGTCCGGTTGTTTTTTTACCTCCCCGAAGGCATATTTGCCGATGAGTTCGGTGATATCTACGGCTGCTTGCGTGTCAGTAATGACGCCTCCGGGTTTCAACAGAGCCCCGCCGCCACCGGGATCGATGCTAATATACTTGTCACCGATCAATCCTTCCGTCTTGATGGAGGCGATGGCATCGTCATAAACCTTTATGCCCTTCTGGATTTTCATCTGAACGACGGCTCTCTGCCCTTGCTGATCTATGGAGAGTTGCTCAACGCGCCCGATATTCATACCCAACATGCGCACGGGATTGCCGACGCGGAGACCGGAGGCAGACGTGAACCGCGCCTTCAAGAGGTAAGTGCTTTCGTCGAAGAAACTCACATGGCCCAATGTCAGAGTCATGTATCCAATGCCGATCAGTCCGAGAACGACAAATATCCCCACGGTGGTTTCCATGGCGTACTTCTTCATAGTTTCTCCTCTTCAGCAGATCATGCGACCGATCTCTTCCTGTTTACGATCGGCATTCGCGATGATGGCATCCATGTCGGCGGTGGGTTCACCCTGAGCTATACCGGCTCGAATGATGAATTCGACACAGTCTTTCGATGTGGCTCGTCTCTGTGCCCCGGCCATGATTCCTCTGATGCCTTGTTTTTGAAGATTGTCGATGAAATCGTGTAGGCTCTCCTTGGCCTCGTCTATATCTGCGTTGGGTAGCATAGTGACAAATTTGTCAAGCCTGCGGCGCGTCGAGAATCCGCCGACGGTGCCAAAATGCCTGTCGATATAAGTGCCCATGCATCGGATTGCTTCTTGTGCCGCGTCATAACCCAACCCCGACTGAATCGCCTCTATACCCTCCAGGGTGAAGACGATTACGCAAAATGGCTGCCCCATAGGCCAGCGTTTCAGTTGATTTCCGTAGAGTAGTTTAAACTGGCGCCGGGAATGAAGCCCCGTCAGTTCCTGCTGCAACCCTTCCAGACTCCTGATTACCTCGTCCTTGAAAGGGTGGTCGAAGCTCTCCAGTTCCTCAGGTGTTCCTTGGAAAACAATCTTACGGTCGTAGAGTGCGAGAATACGGTTGGAGATGAAATAAACATCGGGAATCTCATGGCTGACCATAATGGCCGTGAAGCCGAACTTCCTCTGGTACTGAGCGATCATGCTGAGGATCGCGTTCTTTCGTACCGGATCTTGTCCCGAAGTTGGTTCGTCAAAGAGAACGATTTTC
>JAQULV010000406.1:724-2582 GCA_028718405.1 Smithellaceae bacterium | reverse complement strand
GCTCTGGCAGTCCTTTGCCGTCCTTCTGCCTTTGAAGAGCGTGGGAATCATGGGTGACCAGCGGACTTACGAAAACATCCTGGCGATCCGCGCGGTAACAAGCGACGACGCCATGACGGCCGACTGGGCGCGTCTCCCTCAGGATCTCCTCGCCCGGGTCTCCAACAGGATCATCAATGAGGTGCGGGGAGTGAACCGTGTCGTCTACGACATCAGCTCGAAGCCGCCCAGTACGATCGAATGGGAGTGACGTAACGGCAACCGGCTAGAAGGTTACGACCTCCTTTGAAATAGAAAAACAATGCCAAAGCGAACAGACATAAAGAAGATTCTGATCATCGGTTCCGGGCCTATTATCATCAGCCAGGCTTGCGAATTTGACTACTCGGGCACCCAGGCCTGTAAGGCCCTAAAAGAGGAGGGCTATGAAGTAGTCTTGATCAACAGTAACCCCGCCACGATCATGACTGACCCCGATATGGCCGACCGGACCTATATCGAGCCAGTCACCCCTGAAGCCGTCGCCAAGATCATTGCCCGCGAACGCCCTGACGCACTACTGCCTACTCTGGGCGGCCAGACGGGACTCAACACGGCGGTGGCGGTGGCGGAAAGCGGTGTGCTTGAAGAATATGGCGTTGAGATGATTGGCGCATCGCTTCCGGTGATCCATAAAGCGGAAGACCGGGAGAAATTCCGCCGAGCCATGGAAAATATCGGTCTTCGCGTCCCGCAAAGCGGTTTTGCCCGGAATATGGACGAGGTCTTCTCCATCGCCTCCCAGATCGGCTATCCGATCATCTGCCGGCCGTCCTTCACCCTGGGGGGCACGGGAAGCGGCGTGGCCTATAACCGGGAGGAACTTGCCGATATCGCCAAGAGCGGGCTCGATGCATCGCTTATTCATGAGATCATGCTCGAGGAGTCGGCCCTGGGATGGAAGGAATACGAACTCGAGGTGATGCGTGACAAAGCGGACAACGTCGTCATCATCTGTTCTATAGAAAACCTCGACCCAATGGGAATCCACACGGGTGAATCTATCACCGTTGCCCCCGCTCAAACCCTGACAGATGTCGAGTATCAGAAGATGCGTGATGCCGCCATCGCCATTATGCGCGAGATCGGCGTAGAAACAGGCGGTTCCAACGTCCAGTTCGCCGTCCATCCAGATACCGGCGAAATGATCATTATTGAAATGAACCCCCGCGTGTCCCGCTCCTCGGCCCTGGCATCCAAGGCAACTGGCTTCCCCATTGCCAAAATCGCGGCCAAACTTGCCGTGGGCTATACCTTGGACGAAATTCCCAATGACATTACGCGCGAGACGATGGCCTCCTTTGAGCCGACCATAGACTATTGTGTCGTAAAGGTGCCGCGCTGGACCTTTGAGAAATTCCCGGACACCGAAGATTTCCTTACGACCTCCATGAAATCAGTGGGCGAAACGATGGCTATCGGCCGCACCTTTAAAGAAGCCCTCCAGAAGGCTGTGCGTTCCCTGGAGATCGGCCGTTTCGGTCTCATCCAGTCTTTGCCTGATGGCGTTAACAATGTGAGAGAATTCCTGGAAAAGAAACTGACCGTTGCCAACTCGCAGCGCCTCTTCTACCTGGCGGTCGCCCTTGAACAAGGCATGGATGCCACGGAAATTGCGAAACTTACCAGTATCGATCCTTGGTTCATAAACCAGATAGAGCAGATCGTCCGTGCGGAAAAGGCCCTAGCGTCAGAAGAAAAGACGGACGAAGTCCTTCGGGAAGCCAAGGAGATGGGGTTTTCCGACCGTTATCTGGCAAATCTCTGGAAAACCACCGAGGATGACATCCGCCAGAGGCGTCTGGAGAAGGGGATCCTC
>JAQULV010000406.1:0-714 GCA_028718405.1 Smithellaceae bacterium | reverse complement strand
CGTCTATAAACTCGTCGACACTTGCGCGGCCGAGTTTGAGGCCTACACGCCTTACTACTACTCCACCTATGAACAGGAAGACGAGGCAAGAAGAACGGCAAAGCCCAAGGTCGTGATCCTAGGTGGCGGCCAGAACCGAATAGGTCAGGGAATCGAATTTGACTATTGCTGCGTTCACGCATCCTTCGCTCTTAAAGAAGAAGGCTACGAAAGCATCATGGTAAATTCTAACCCCGAGACGGTAAGTACTGACTATGACACCTCCGACAAGCTTTTTTTCGAGCCGCTCACACTTGAAGATGTCTTGCATATCATCCGCTCGGAGAAGCCTGACGGGGTGATCGTTCAGTTCGGCGGCCAGACCCCCCTTAACCTTGCCAAAGGTTTAGAGGCGGCCGGAGCGAAGATAATAGGCACCTCGCCTGATGCCATTGATCGCGCTGAAGACAGAAAAAGGTTTCAGGAGATCGTCGATAAGCTGAATCTCTGCCAGCCCGATAATGATACGGCGATGGACGTCGAGCATGCCCTCCTTGCCGCAGAGCGGATCGGCTATCCCATACTGGTTCGACCCTCTTACGTTTTGGGGGGGAGGTCCATGGAGATTGTCTACGACTCTGATACCTTGCGGAAATTCATGCATAAGGCATTGGACGTCTCGCCAGGACATCCGATTCTCATCGACAAATTTCTGGAAGACGCCATCGAGGTTGA
>JAQULV010000405.1 GCA_028718405.1 Smithellaceae bacterium | reverse complement strand
AATGTTCTGGATGTGCTGAAGATCCTCACAGAGTACGGCTGTAATATCAAGACGCGCCTGGGTTTGCACGAGGTTACGGAATCGAACTGTTCGTCTGTAGGACTTCTGATTATAGAAACCTGCGGCGACGAAGCCGTGATTACTGCCATGGAGGAGAAGCTTGCGACAATCAAAGGGCTGGAAGTCCAAAAGATGGTGTTTGCCGGGTAGGAAGAAATGGAGACGTTAGCCGCTATCGAGGCGGAAAACCTGCATAAAATATATGGCCGACTCGTCGCCGTAGACGGCCTTTCTTTCTCGGTCCGGCGCGGGGAGTGTTTCGGGATCCTCGGTCCCAATGGCGCCGGAAAAACCACGACCATCAGAATGATATATGGATTCTCGCCGATGACCAAAGGGAGACTCCGGGTATTTGGTCTGACGGTCCCCGATGAACTCCGTGATATCAAAGCCCGCCTCGGCGTTTGCCAGCAGGAAAATACCTTGGATCCAGACCTAAGTACCCTGGAGAATCTCATTGTCTTCGCCCGTTACTTCAATATTCCGAAAACTTCCGCCCAAGAGAGAGCCGCGCGTTTGCTGCAATTCATGGCCCTGGACCACCGTCGGGAAGCAAGGGCCAACGAGCTTTCCGGGGGTATGGTAAGGAGGCTCATCATCGCCAGGGCACTGATCAATGATCCGCAACTACTTATTCTCGACGAGCCGACGACGGGATTGGATCCCCAATCGCGTCACCAGGTGTGGGAACAGTTAGAAAAACTGAAAGCCGAGGGGTTGTCGATTCTGCTCACGACTCATTACATGGACGAGGCTGCGCGACTGTGCGACCGTCTCATCATCATGGATCATGGGCGTATGCTCGTGGAAGGCGGCCCCACTGACCTTATCAAATCATATATCGGCCGCGATGTCATCGAGGTAGGTGAGCCGCCGGCGGAGCTTGTCGAATATGTGCGCGGGCGTGGGCTATCGTATGACAACCTCGCTTCTCGCCTCATCGTATACAGCAACGGGGAGGAGGGCCTTTATCACAAGATCAGCCAGGAGTTCTGCAAGAGCGAATGCGTGTTGAGAATGGCGACCTTGGAAGACGTCTTTCTGAAACTAACGGGCCGGGAGTTGCGGGAGTGAGGGCGCATCTTTCAAGGCGGTTCATCCGTGTCTGGCAGCGGAACCTCAGCGTGTACCGCCAGAACTGGAGGATCAGCTTCCTCCCTCCGATCTTGGAGCCTCTTTTCTATCTCCTCGCTTTCGGTATCGGGATGGGGCTGCTCGTGGGGACGATACATTATCAGGGCAGGGTCATTAGCTACTCAACATTCATCGCCCCGGCACTCATTGCCATCAATATCATGAACAGCGCCTTCTTTGAAAACACTTACGGTTCCTTTGTGAGGATGTATTACCAGAAGACTTTTGATGCCATGATGGCGACCCCGCTTACCCTTGAGGAGATTATCACGGCCGAGATCATATGGGGCGGTACGAAAGCGTGCCTGGCGACGGCCATCATGATGATGGTCATAAGCATGTTCGGTCTGATCAGCTATCCGGCCGGGCTGCTCCTCATACCTGTTTCGTTTCTCAGCGGGGTCGCCTTTGGTGCCGTCGGGATGTATTTCACAGGCATTGTGAAAAGTATCGAGTTGTTTAACTTGCCTATCTTCCTTTTCATCACGCCTATGTTTCTTTTCAGCGGGACATTTTTCCCCGTAACCAACCTACCCACCTGGGTTCAGAAACTTGCCTTGATCTTTCCCTTGACCCATGTAGTGAACTTGACCAGGGCGTGCAGTTACAGTCTGTGGAATGAACAGATCCCTTGGAGCCTGGGCTACCTTATCATCTTCTCCCTGGTCTTCCTTCCGCTGGCCATCGGCCGGATGCGTCGACGGCTGATCAGGTAAAGGACGCTCACTTTAGGCAGGAATCCTTCCCGCCTTCCTTGGATACTCAGGTACGCACGCCGAATCTCGGCAGTACGAATCGGTTCACGATGAACCAGCCCACGAGAATCAGAACCACGATCAAGAAGTCATTCACCTTTAGCGATCCTTTCCTTTCTTAGTCTTCCTCCATCCCACGGAGGAAGGCCTTCACATTCTTTCCCAAGACGCGATGGTTATAGCCACCCTCCAAGATGGCGAAGATGCCCCCATTGCTTTCCCTGGCCGCGTTCATGGCCATCCGGGCGATTTCCCGGTAGTCGGACGTCGTAAGCAGTCCTCCCCAATCCTCGACATGATGGTCAAAGCCGGCTGATATGCCGATGATGTCGAAGGGGCCGGCAGCCAGTTGCCTCTTTATGCCTTCCAAGTAGCTTATCCGGTCTGACTGAGGCGGGTTGTGAATGGTGACGTAGCTCTTCGTTCCCAGGATATTGACCGTACCGTCTCCGAAATGAAGGTCGATGTCAAGGATCAATGCTTTTTTGATTCTGTCCTGACGATAAAGTTTCTCGAGGGCCACCGCCATGTTGTTGAAGTAGCAAAATCCCCAGGCGCTGCCGGCCGAGGCATGGTGGCCGGGAGGCCTGATCAGGGCGAAGCAAGGTTCGGAAAGACCGATCTCCGCTGCTTGAATGGCGCC
>JAQULV010000404.1 GCA_028718405.1 Smithellaceae bacterium | reverse complement strand
CAAAGCCTGCAGTGCGCTCCGGCGTGCGGTGAGCGGAAGTGAGGACTAGCTCATAAGGAACCTCGAACTCTTTGAGGACTTTCGTGGCTTCCGTCATTATCGGCAGATCGGAATCACTCCCCATGACAACGCTTATCACCGCCATCTCTTTTGTCCCCATACGACCTCCTCCCTATCACTTGGTGCTTCTCGGTGCTCGAAGTGTCTGACGCCCGTGAAGGGTAATCGCGAGTGTCTTGACGCTGATTAAATCCTGGTGTTTGATTTCGTGATGACGTTTTCGCTGTTTAATTCACGTATTGTACATGCGGCTCTTAACTCATTGGATATCTAATTGCAAGCGGCAATATATAGAAGCGGCTTCGTTTCCGGTTGACATCCGAAACACCTGTTCATATACTCGCGACCCAAAAGACCCATTCATAAAAAGGAGAGAACTATTAGGATGAGAGAGAATTTATGCGCGTATCTTGCCGGCAACGAATATCCCGGGCGTGGCATCTGCATTGGGAAAACGCCCAGTGGAAACAGAGCAGTGATCGCCTATTTTATCATGGGGCGTAGTGTCAACAGCCGTAACCGCGTGTTTGACGCCATTGACGGAGGCATACGCACGGTAGCAGCCGATCCCTCCAAGATGACTGATCCTCACCTGATTATTTACAACCCGGTTCTTATTTATGGCGACACAACGATCGTGACCAACGGCGACCAGACCGACACGATCCTCGATTTTTTGGCTCGTGGCGAGTTCCCCGGTTTTGGGTTTGAAGCCGCGCTGAATACGCGAACCTTCGAAGATGATGGTCCCAATTGGACTCCCCGCATTTCCGGAATCGTGGACATGAGAACAGGCGCCTACAAGTTCAGCATCTTGAAGAGCTGCGAAGGCAACGAAAAGAGTATACAGCGCTTTACCTTCGACTATCCTGAGCCTCTGGCCGGAGACGGACACTTTATCAGCACTTACAAGTGTAATGGCGCGCCGATTCCCAGCTTCGTTGGGGAACCATTACGCGTCGCTGTCGACGAAGAAGGTCCCAAAGAATATGCACACAAACTGTGGGAAGCCCTGAACGAAGAAAACAAGGTGAGCCTGTTTGTGCGCACCATCGATCTGAAAACTCAGGCGTATGAGGACGTCATCATTAACAAATACGAAATTGCGAAGGGATAATCCAATGAACGAGATAGCGTTGAAATACGGTTGCAACCCCAACCAGAAGCCCGCCCGAATATTTATGGCGGACGGCGGCAGTTTGCCGGTCCAAGTATTGAATGGTAAGCCCGGCTACATCAACTTTCTGGATGCCCTGAACAGCTGGCAGCTGGTAAAGGAGCTGAAAGAAAACATCGGCACGGTTGCTGCGGCCTCCTTTAAACATGTCTCACCCGCCGGAACGGCACTGGGTCTCCCGTTAGATGATGTTTTGCGCAGGATGTATCACATTGACTCAGCCGTGCATTTGTCACCTCTTGCCTGCGCTTATGCGCGCGCCCGCGGCGCCGACCGCATGAGCAGCTTTGGCGACTGGATCGCGCTCTCCGATGTGTGCGACGTATCCACAGCGAAGATTATAAAGAACGAGGTTACCGACGGTATCATCGCACCGGGCTATGAGCACGAAGCGTTGGAAATCCTGAAGTCAAAGAAGAACGGCAACTATAACGTCGTCGTAATCGACCCAGACTACGTGCCCACCACCCTGGAGCATAAGCAGGTGTTCGGCATTACCTTTGAGCAGGGCCGCAACAACCTGAAAATCGATAGCAGTATGCTGGAAAACGTTGTCACGGAAAACAAGACAATGACCGATGCGCAGAAGCGCGATCTCGTGCTGGCTCTGATTACCCTGAAATACACTCAATCCAATAGCGTGTGCTTCGTGCAGGACGGCCAGGCGATCGGAGTAGGTGCGGGACAACAGAGCCGCATTCACTGCACCCGCCTCGCCGGCCAAAAGGCCGACAACTGGCAACTGCGCCAAATGCCCAAAGTACTTGATTTGCCCTTCCGTGCTGACGTTTCCAAACCAAACCGCGACAATGCCATCGACGTTTATATCGGCGACACGTCGGAGGATGTGATCGGTGACGATGTTTGGGCGGAAACCTTTACCGGCAAACCCGAGCCATTGACGGCCGCGGAGAAGGAAGCATGGCTTAGCAAGGTCACCGGTGTTTGTCTGGGAAGTGATGCCTTCTTCCCCTTCGGTGACAATATCGAGCGCGCCCACCGCAGCGGCGTGACCGCCATTGTCGAGCCGGGTGGTTCCATCCGCGATCAGCAGGTAATCGACACGTGTAACAAATACGGAATCGCCATGGCCTTCTGTGGCCTGAGATTGTTCCATCACTAAGAACTGAATTCTGACCCTGTCATTCTGGTCAAGCGACACGCGGTCCCGGAAGACTATTGAAAACAGGATAAGAAGAACAGCAAACTAATTTAGATTGGATCGGATTAAGAAACCGGGCGAGTCATTCAGACTCGCCCGATGTGTTTTGGGGACGTCTCTCCTATTCTGCATCGAAGAAGCACTAGTCGGAATTGGAACCTGTCCCTTTCCGTATCTTCTTCAAGATCGGAAGA
>JAQULV010000403.1 GCA_028718405.1 Smithellaceae bacterium | reverse complement strand
GGATCTTTTCGGTTTTCCCCGTCATCACATCGTGAAAGGCGATGAGGTCACGGCCGTTTCCCAGAACCAGCTCTACCGCCTTCAAGAGGTTGAGGTTGTTGTCCACCGTGCCGGAACGGTCGTTTCCGACCATCGTGTTTTCCAGGCAACCCACTGAGGCATAGTCGTGGACGTTGGAAAGATTGATGAGATCCTCCGCCCCTGCCCGCTTCGCTTCTCTGAGCATCCCCGCCATGGAGCGCTCGTCGAAGTTGAGCAGAAAGGGCGCACCCTGGCTGGAGGAAATCATGTCAACGACCTTGTCGAGGAGTTCCTCGGGGGTCTCCCTGTGCAGACGGACGTTGGGCTTGGGCTCCAGGATCGGCGTCATCTCGTCGATGACCTCCAGGATCGCGTAGGTGAGGTCGTTGGTCATATCGACACCGTCCTTACCCACGCCGGAGAGGTTGAGCAGCTGGCCGAAGCCGGCGGTGATTCCCTGGTTGCCGCCTACGCGGATCATGGCGTCGTAGACCGTGTTGCAGTGTACCCAGAAGCAGCGCAGGATTTCCTTTCCGAATTCGCGGTCCATACCTTCCGCGAGGGATTTCTCCCAGTAAGGGTATAGATACTGATCGAGACGACCAAAGGAAACCCCCGGTCCCGGGTAGTTCTCGTCGCTCATGACGAGCATATGCGTGAGCCACAGGGCCTGCACCGCCTCCCAGAAGGTTTCGGCCGGCTCCCACGGCACCCGGTCGAGGTTGGCCGCCATCTTCGTAAGCTCATCCTTCCGGGCTGCGTCGGATTCCGCCACGGCAAGCTGCCGGCAGAGCTTGGCATAGCCGGCGGCCAGCTCACCCGGCATGGCGGCGGCCGTCATCATCGCCCTGAGCTGCGCCCCCTTGGCGCCTCTCCTTTCGGCGTCGGAGAGGGCCAGGTATTTCGTATTGAGATCGGCGCAGATGCCATGCCAGCCGATCTTGAGCATCCGTTCGTAGCCGGGGATGATGTGTCCCGAGGTGGCGCCGGAGTTGCCGTAGCCGTGGTCGTGGAACCACTTCATCATGGCCCGGGCACCTTTCGTCCCGTAGATAAGGGCGTCCCTCTTTTTCGTTTCCTCCTTCGTCCAGCATCGCGACGCCTGGAGGTTGAAGCGTGCACCGGCCAGGAGATCGCCCGGGAGCATCTCTTGCGGGACGTAGTTCACCATGGCCTCTTTTATGAACCAGGCGCGTCTTTCGGGAAGCGACCAATTCCAGAAGTCGGAGGGGAGCTTGATGGGGCTGGCCATCTGGTGCATACAGGCGCGGAAGGTCTGCAGGAAGGGAAACGTCTCCGGAACTATATAATAGGTTATCTCGTCGTACTGGACATCCCAGGGCGTCCCCGTCGTCCAGGCAGTGTATTCGTTGTTCCAGGCGCGCTTGAGCCCTGCGAAGTAATAATCGCGTAACCAGGAAATCCGAGGCGTTAGCCCTTTGGGTTCCTTGATATCAAACTTCTTGGCGACAGACGGCTCGGCCATATAAGACCTCCTTCTTCTCGACTTTTGAGGAAAGACGCCGCCAGGAGATCATCCCCCCGGCTGAATCTCCCTCAATATACCCGCTTCCCTCGCATGGGAAGGCAGGTATTCTTGTCATAACTATCATTTTACGACGATGTTCACCAGCTTCTTGGGAACGTAGACCTCCTTGACGATCGGATGTCCCGCGATGAACTTCTCCACCTTCTCGTCCTTGAGTGCCAGTTCCTTGATCTTCTCTTCGCTCTCGTCGGCGGGGACGGTGATGCGGCTGCGGACCTTGCCGTTCACCTGGATTACGATCGTGATCTCCTCGGCGGCGGTGATGGCCGGATCGTAGCCGGGCCAGGCCGCGTCGGCTAGGGCGACCTTCTGTCCCAGCATCTCCCAGAGCTCCTCGGCAATATGGGGGACGATCGGGGCCAAGAGGATCACGACGGCCTCGACGGACTCGCGGATGACGGAAAGCGCCAGTGTGTCCTCCTTCGCAGCGCGTGGCGTCTGATAGAGGGCGTTTACCAACTCCATAATGGCGCTGATCGCTGTGTTGAAATGGAAACGGTCCTCGATGTCGGAGGTTACCTTCTTGATCGTTTGGTGGGTCTTGCGCCGGAGCGCCTTGATCTCCTCGGGTAATTCGGCCTCGCCCACGAAAGGTGCAACGCCAGCGATGTCTTCGAGGTAATCGCTGCATATCCGCCAAGTCCTTCCCAGAAAGCGGAAGGAACCCTCGACGCCCTGGTCGCTCCACTCCAGATCCTTCTCCGGCGGGGCGGCGAACAGGCAGAACATCCGGGCCGTGTCGGCCCCGTAACGACTGATCAGATAGTTGGGGTCCACGACGTTCTTCAGCGACTTGGACATCTTCTCCGTTTTGCCGATGATAACCTCGGCCCCGCAGAACGTGCATTTACCATCCTTGACGTCATCGGGGAAGAGGTAGCCGTGTTCCTTGCAGCGCATCGTCTCCTTGCAGACCATCCCCTGCGTGAGCAGATTCGTGAAGGGCTCGTCGACGCCGACGATGTCGAAATCGCGGAGCATCTTTGTGTAGAAGCGCGCATAGAGCAGATGCAGGATGGCAAGTTG
>JAQULV010000402.1 GCA_028718405.1 Smithellaceae bacterium | reverse complement strand
ATCCCCGGCGGGAAGTTGATCGACTGACAACTCCTCAATGGTCCTCACGAATTGCTTTTCTTCCGCCTCTCTTATCATCAATCCCTGATACGTCTTGTTTTCCATGATCATCATCTCCTCCATAGTTGAATTCTCTGATTCTCAAGATAGAAACTTGAACCCTAATAAAGCACGGCGGCACAGGGACGATGCAACATGATTCACATCGCGTGCCACAGGTCCGTCAACAGATCCGCGGGACAAGTTCGCCCACGGGGAGATCTACCTCGCGGGAACCGCCGATGATCGTCGCCATGATCAGCCGACCGCGAATACCTTTTTCCACGCGACCGATAAGGACGGCATCACGGCCGTAAGGATGGGCCCGCATCGCGGCGAGAACGGCGGGGGCATCGGCCTCTGGACAGAAGACGATCATCTTCCCCTCGTTGGCCAAAAATAGAGGATCGAGGCCCAGGATTTCGCAGATGCCCTTCACTTCCTCGCGGACGGGGATATCTTTTTCGGCAATTGTGATCTCTAAATCCGCCTGACCGGCGATCTCGGCCAGAATCGCGCCCAGGCCGCCGCGCGTGGCGTCGCGCATGCAGTGGACATTGGGGCTCGCCTTAAGAATATCTGCCACCAGGCTGTTCAGCGGCGCCGAATCGGAGACCACGTCCGTTTCGTATCCCAGCTCCTGACGCTTGCTCATCACGGCGGCGCCGTGATCGCCGATGGGGCCATTTACGATTACGAGGTCTCCCGGCCGGATGCTGCGCACTGAGATGACGCTTGGATATTCAACGACGCCGATCCCGGAGGTATTGATAAAAAGCCCGTCGGCGGCCCCTTTGGCAACGACCTTCGTATCGCCGGTCACGATCTGCACTCCCGCATTCGCCGCGGCCTCCCCCATGGAACGGATGATTCGTTCGAGATCCGCCGTGGGAAAACCCTCTTCGATAATGAACCCACAGCTTAGGTACAGGGGCTTGCCGCCGCACATGGAGATGTCGTTTACCGTCCCGTGGACAGCGAGCGAGCCGATATTGCCGCCGGGAAAGAACAGCGGATTCACCACGTAGGAGTCGGTGGATATACAGAGCCTTACCCCACCCACGTCGAAGACGGCACCGTCTTCGAGCCGCTCCAGATAGGTGTTTTGCAGGAGCGGGAGAAAGGTCTCGGCAATAAGATTGTTCGAGAGAAGCCCTCCTCCTCCGTGCTCCAGCAAGATCCGGTCGAATTTCATCTCTTCATCCTTTCTCGTTATCCTAACCGGCGCAGCGTGCGGCGGCGCAAACGGCCTGCCCCAGCGCAATCCCACCGTCGTTGGCCGGGACCAACCGGTGGCGAAAGACCTTGAAACCTTTCTCCGGCAGGCGATCAAGACACCCCTCCAGGAGAATCCGGTTCTGGAAACAGCCGCCGCTTAGAGCCACGCGATCAATTCCGGTGCGCTCCCGAATCATCTCAGTCATGGCGACAAAGGCGGCGACCAGAGTCTCATGGAAAGCGCCCGCTGTAACGCCGGCAGGAACGCCGGCCACATATTCCTCGGCTATCGCCCTGATGGTCGCGGAAAGATCCAAACGCAGCATCTCTCCATGAGCTTCTATCTCGTAAGGAAACTCTCTGTGTTGTGCCGGTAGGGAGCAACCCTCCAACTCCATAGCCGCCTGTCCCTCAAAGCTCACCCGGCGCCTGATTCCCAGGATGGCGGCGACTCCGTCGAAGAGCCTTCCCAGGCTCGACGTCACAGGGCTGCCCGCACCTTGGCTGAGCATCCGCTCCAAGGCGCCGTAATACCTCGTCTCGGGGATCAGATCAAGTCCTTCGGCGATCCGGCGCCACTTACGTCCGCAGGCATTTACCAAAAGGGCCGCCGCCGTGCGCCAGGGTTCATGGATCGCCTTCTCGCCGCCGGGAAGCTGGAAGGTGCAGAGATGCCCGACCCTCTGGAAGCCCTTCGTGTCAGCCACGAGAAACTCGCCGCCCCAGATGGTTCCGTCAGTGCCGTAGCCCGTGCCATCCATGGATAGTCCGATGACGGGACCTTGCATCCCGTTTTCGGCCAGGCACGAGACGATGTGGGCGTGGTGATGTTGGACCCGGTCGATCCGGACCCCTTCCATCTTCAGTGCCACCTGCGTGGAGTAGTAAGCAGGGTGGAGGTCGCAGGCAACGATTGCCGGAGACGTCTCGGTAATTCGTTTGAGCAGCACAATGTTCTCGTGAAAGAAATCCCTGGCCTGGGGCGTTTCCATATCGCCGACGTGGGGACTGAGAAAGGCCTCGTCGCCGCGGAGGATGCAAAGCGCCGCCTTCATGTGTCCGCCCAAGGCGAGAACGGAAGGCATCGATTGCTGCAGCCTTATCGGTTTGGGGGCGTAGCCCCGCGAACGGCGCAGGAGATAGGGATTCCCGCCAACAACGGTTGCCACGGAATCGTCGCAGCGTACGAGGATGTCGCGGTTATGGATAAGGAAATAATCGGCGATGCCTTCGAGTCTCGCGATCGCTTCGCGGTTGCCGATGCTGATCGGTTCGTCGGTCTGGTTGGCACTCGTCATGACGAGGGCCGCAAACCCTTCTGCCAGCAGCAGATGATGAAGCGGCGTATAGG
>JAQULV010000401.1 GCA_028718405.1 Smithellaceae bacterium | reverse complement strand
ATCTACAGCTGCAAGAATCACTTTGAGTACATCGAGAAGAACGGCGGCCTGGAGAGGCTGCAGGTGCTGCGACAAAAAGAACTGATGTTTACCGGTGCCCGGTCTTAGAAAGGAGGACGTAAGAACATGGCTGATTATAACGTAATGGAATTAATGATCTGCACCGCCGCAAGGGAACTTGAAGATGGTGCGTCTGTCGGTGTCGGGACGGGGGCGCCCTGTGCGGCGGCGATGCTTGCACAGAAGCTCTATTCACCGAGCCTGACCATTTTATTCGAAGCGGGTGGTGCCGCACCACTGATTCCGGAGATGCCGATCTCCGTGGGAGACTCCAGGACGACCTGGAAGGCGATCATGGCGAGCGGGATGTGTGAAATCATGGAAACGGCCTGCCGGGGGCTTTTGGACTATACCTTCCTTGGCGGTGCCCAGATTGATATGTACGGAAACCTGAACTCGACCAGAATCGGTCCTGACCATCAGAAACCGAAGGTCCGTTTCCCGGGAAGCGGTGGCGCGAATGACTTCGCCTCATTCTGCTGGAGGATGATGGTCATGACACCCCAGGATCCCAAGAGATTCGCGGAAAAATGTCAGTTCATAACCACGCCGGGATGGCTTGAAGGCGGAGATTCCCGAGCAAAATCGGGACTTCCCCTCGGGGCTGGGCCTTACAAGATCATCACCAACATGGCCGTCATGGATTTTGAACCCGAGTCAAAGAGAATGAGGATCATCGCCATCAATCCCGGCTACTCGGAAAAAGACGTTCAGGACAACTGCGGATTCGAACTTCTCAAGGCCAAGAATATCGTCGAGAATAAACCTCCAACGATGGAAGAGCTGACGATCCTCCGTGAACAGGTTGACCCCTATCGTTACGTCATCGGAAGATAACTGAAATATAGCGCATGAGAAAGCCGCGGTCGTCAGGCCGCGGCTTTTTTTGTGTGACTGAACCTAAGATAACATCCCAAGTTTAGAGAAGAGCTTGAAGTGACATCTGTAAGAGTGTGTCATTGTTCGACGGTTTCGCCGAGACGCCGATATCGTCAGTTCGTGATGATCCGAAGGTTGTCCTTTTGTCTGACTGTTTTGTCCCCCACCGAGGTGCCGCAATGGACACAAGAGTAGTCGTACTTATCTCCCTCCGGCAGGATAAGAAGAAGGCGTTTCCTTACGGGAACTGCCCGTCTACACTTGGGACAGTACAATTCTGTCGCTTCAAAATCTCTGTAGCTCGACTTTTTCATGAATCCTCATCAGGTACTTCTTCGGCATTGCTCATCCAGGCGGCCGCCTCGCTGTCGCTGGGTGCCCTGTAGTCTCCACGGGGCGACAACGACCCTCCGGATCCCACCTTAGGGCCGTTAGGGATGCAGGAACGCTTGAACTGGATGGTCTGGAAAAAACGGTAGAGGTATACTTTAAGCCAGCGTTTGATCTCTCTTAGGTTATACGACCTTCTCTTGTGTAGAGGAACAGCGGGCCAGGACCCGATTTCTTTGTCCCGCCAAGCGTGCCAGGCCAGGAAAGCAATCTTGGAAGGCAGATAGCCGAACCGAGTCGCATAGAAGTTGTTGAAGTCCTGCAGCTCGTAAGGACCGATCACCGCCTCCGTAGACTGTGCCGGCTGGTCTTTGTTCATACCGGGTATGAGTTCCGGGCTTATCTCCGTTTCTAGTATTTCCAGGAGGACTTCCGAAGCAGCGGCGCCCAGCAGTTTCGTCTGTGCGACCCAGCGGATTACGTACTGGATTAGGGTCTTGGGAACGCTCGCATTGACGTTGTAATGAGACATGTGGTCCCCTACACCGTAGGTACACCAGCCGAGGGCCAGTTCGCTCAAGTCGCCCGTCCCGATGACAAGTCCCTGCCGGAGGTTGGCAATCCGGAATAGATGGGAAGTCCGCTCACCGGCCTGGACATTCTCAAAAGTAATGTCGTAAACCTCCTTGCCTTCGGCAAAGGGATGTCCGATGTCCTTGAACATCTGCCTACAACTCGGGCGGATGTCGATCTCGTTCGCTTCGACGCCAAGGGCGTCCATCAGCTTTAGAGCGTTACTGTACGTCTTAGAAGTAGTGGCGAATCCGGGCATCGTGTAAGCCTTGATGTTTGAACGGGGCAATCCCAGGACGTCCATCGTGCGAGCAGTTACGACGAGGGCGTGAGTGGAATCGAGGCCGCCGGAAACACCGATGACGGCATTGCGTATACCGGCGACTTCCATGCGCTTGGCCAACCCCTGGACCTGGATGTTGTAAGTCTCATAACAGCGCTGTTCCCTCTTAGATGGGTCGGCGGGGATGTAGGGGAATCTTTGGTATTCCCGCTGAAGGAGAATTCTTCCCTCGGGAACGTCTAGAGAGAAGGATACCCTGCGGAAATCGAGCAGTCTTTCTCTGTGAGTTCCGGCATTCTGACTGAAGCTTGTGAGGCGCATGCGGTCCTGGGCAAGACGGTCAAGGTCGATGTCGCCGAGGATGACCTGCGATTTTCGCGAGAATCGTTCCGACTCGGAAAGGAGGTTGCCGTTCTCATAGATAAAGGCGTGGCCGTCCCATGCGAGGTCTGTCGTTGACTCTCCGGGGCCGGCTGCGGCATAGA
>JAQULV010000400.1 GCA_028718405.1 Smithellaceae bacterium | reverse complement strand
CATCTGCTCGTAGGTCGTATCAACCTTCCCCCACGAGGAGGCCTCCTTCAGTGTAGAGCTGGAACAGGCGCCGTCCCTCACGTCAGCGACGGTGATCTGCACGGCGTATTTGTGCATGGGCACATCCTCCCCCAGGATTTCGGCGCAGATGACCGTATCCTGGACGAAGTTCTTCGGCACGCCTCCGCCGATCATGAGCAGTCCCGTGTTTTTCGCCTTGATCTTGACCTTGGTGAGTTCCAGGAAATCTTTCACCGAATCGATGGAGGCATGCTTCTCCTGGTTGTGGACCTGGTGCAGGACCAGTCCAAACCCGGCCGAGCTGTCGGAGAAGGCGGGACAGAAGATCGGGACGTCATTTTCGTAAGCCGCTTGAACGAGCGAGTCCTTTTTCTTGGCGTGCTTAACGAGGTAGCGGCCCATCTCTTTGATGAATTCACGCGAAGAGTAGGGGCGCGGTTCCAGTTTCTCTGCGATCTCGTAAATCGTCCGGTCGCAGACCTGGAGTTGTTTCTCGTCGATGAAGGTATCGTAGATCCGGTCTATATAGAGATTGCGGAGCTCGCGGTCGTCAACGTGCGGCGTGCCCTGATAATGTTTGAATCCCAGCGCCTCGAAGAAATCCATATCAACGATTGTGGCACCCGTGGCGACGATCGCATCCACCATCCTGTTTCTTACCATGTCCACATAGATCTGCATGCACCCGGCAGCGCTGGTCGAGCCGGCAATGGTAAGGATCACGGCACATCTCTTGTCCGCCAGCATCCGGTCATAGATGTCGGCAGCCGATGCCACATCTCTGGCCGAAAAGGACATCCCCGCCATAGCCTGGACGAGATCCGTGGTATCGATCTTTTTGATGTCGATATGCTTCACTTGTTTGCGGAGAAAATCCTTCTTCGTCATAGAGATTATTGCTTCCTTTCTGCGAATAAATTGAGGAGGGAATTCTAATTCAGCGGCATAATAAAGTCAATAAATGTCTGCCGACAGACGAGGTTCCCCGGGGGGCTCCATCCATTCCGGACCCGTTTTTCACTCGGGGTAGAGAACCCCTTCTTCCTGAAGGAACTGGATCGTACGCTTGCGGGGAAGGATCTTTAAAGGCCGTTCTTCGCGGTCGCCAGGTGCGAGCGTAACTTCGCAAGGCGATTGTTCGAGATAATAGTTGCCGGGGATCTTCCCGTCTTCGACGGCCAAGCTCCACTTGCCGGGACGGAGTTCCTCAAAGCAGAACCTTCCCTGTGAGTCGGTGAGCCTCCTTTTGACCTCGTCGCCCTGCCTTAGTTCTACGATGGTATCGGAAAGACAGGCGGCGGCGACGATTGTCGATGTGGGCGAACCAAGGGAACTGCCCCGGCCGTCCTCACCCACAAAAAGCTCGCGGGCCGGTGGTCGGTCATCGTGACCATTTTCAAAACGATACATCCTCAACTGGCCGGAGAGCGAGGCCGCCTTTGTCACGGGCAGTTCCAGATCAACATCGCGACCGCCTGCCGCTTCGATCGGCAGGGGCATCTCCCGGCAGGGGACGAGCCCTTTACCCACGGCGGACAGATCGACATTCAAGTAGTAGGCGCCCGGAATAACCGAGTTGAAGCGGAATCTACCTTCTCTATCGGTTACGGCGGAGAAACCGTTGAGTGTGACGAGGACCTCCGCCAGGGGCCGGCCGTCGAGCTCGCTCACGACATGACCCTCCACAACGGCCAAGGTCATCTTCCTGCTCACGGGAATACCGAAGGGGATCGTATACTCGGCAATAAAGGCCGTGTCGTTCACCCGGTCGGTCCCTCCGTAGTTGCTGCGGCGTCCCCTCAGCAGAACCTTCTGGGCATTAACAAAGGTGTGACTCACGCGCAGCTCGACCATATCGCTGTCGCTACGGTTCTCCTCACGATAGACTTGCGATTGATACTCGGCTTCCAGAAACGTCCTATCCGTGATCTGGAAGGCCCCGCCGACGCCGGCGGTGAGAGAGCGCTGCCCGATGCTCTGACCGTCCCTGTTGTTGTCGTAATCGATGAAGCCGTGATAAGACTGGCCCGCCGTGGGTCGCCAGAAGAAAGAGGCGTGGTAACGCTCCAGGCACGAGCGTTCATCAGTGAGGAAATCTCTCTTCGTCCCGAGTTCCGTTGAGGCATAGATGTTCACGCGGGCCATCGCCTGAGAAACCCCCAACCGTACGGAGTCTTCCCGATAATCGAAGGAACTGACGGGCAGTCTGTCTTCGTCAATGCGCTCCTGGAGGTCCAGAAATACCGTGGTCCCTTTGCCGAAGGTATTCTCGACTCCGATCTGGCGGTACTCCTCAAATGAGGCGGGCCCCAGAAGGGGGTTGTCGTCGAGGTTTCTCCTCTCCCGGCGATAATTACCGTTGATCCGCAATTTGTTCACCAGCGGTACGGAGAGGCCAGCCGAAAATAGATCCATATCGCTGTAGTATCCCAGATACTCTGGTGCGGCGCTGCTGTAACGCATGTTGTAATAGGCCTTTTCGTAGGAGCCGTGCAGGTCCAAAAGAAGCGCGTCTCCAGAACGATCGGTCCCGCTAAATTTCTCGTTCCTTCCGTCGCTGGTGGCGTATTCCACCTGGAGTTCCGAATCCTT
>JAQULV010000399.1 GCA_028718405.1 Smithellaceae bacterium | reverse complement strand
CCCTGCTGGGAAAGCCCATGTTCCTCTATTAGATCAGAGATCCTCCACAGTCATCGCGAGATACCGCCTGATATAGCGCTCCGCCTGTTCCTTACCTGTGAAGATGCCGAAATGTCCCTCGCAAAGGATGTCGGCGTCAAGCGTCAGGAGCTTCTCCATGGAGCGGCGCCATGCCGCGATATCGGAGCCGAAGGCCGGAAGGAAAGGACCATGGATGTCCTGACCGAAGAGTACTCGTTTTCCGCCTCGATCCAGATACAGGCAGATCGAGCCGGGCGTATGACCCGGCGTATGGATACAGTGCAGTTCGTCCCCGCCGATGGCAAGGATTTCTTCCTCTCCCCGAAGCAGATGATCAATCGTCAGCGGCAGGAGCCTTACCCCATACCAGGATGCCGCCGTCCGAACGGGATCACCGGCTTCCAGCGCCGGAGCGTCCAGCTCATGGGCGATGACTCGGCATCCGTAGCGCGCCCGAAAAACGGCAGCGCCCCCCACATGATCGATATGGCAGTGCGTAAGGACGAGGGTCGAAAGCTTTTGGGGATCGAGTCCCAGCGACACAATGTTCTCTTCGATCCGCCCCGCGCTCCGACCGGCACCGCAGTCGATCATGGCAAGCTCACTGCCCATCTGCACGACAAAACTTGTGGCATCCTCCGCATGGGAAATGTTTGGTCCGCCGACGAGATAAACCCCTTCCCCGATAATCTCACCCGCTGTCATTACCCCCGCCTTTCCAAATTCGTATTGTCTCGAAGATCGGATTAAAGTATATGGATAACGAATATAACACCGCCGTTACAAATGACAAAAGGGAATGTGAAAAATACTGTCCTACTCGTAAATCCCTGGATCCACGATTTCGCCGCCTACGACTTCTGGATCAAGCCCCTGGGACTCCTTTACTTAGGGGCGTTGCTCCGGGCCAACGGTTGCCGCGTGACGGTCGTGGATTGTCTGAATCCTTTCGCCACTGACACCTTACAACCTGTCCGCCGTCCCTTACCGAGAAGAAGCTCCTTCGGAGAGGGAAAGTTCTTCAAGGAAGAGATTAAAAAGCCCTCCTGCCTCCGCGGTATCCCCCGTCGTTATCACCGCTACGGCATCACGCCCAATGTCCTCCGGCAGGAATTGAGCAGACTCGCACCGCCCGATGTCATCATGGTTGGCTCCATGATGACGTACTGGTACACCGGCGTCATCGCTACGATTGAGATCCTGAAGGAGACCTTCCCGGGCGTGCCTATCGTTCTCGGAGGGAATTACGTGCGTCTCTCTGCAGAACACGCCCGCGCCAACTCCGGCGCCGATCTGGTCGTCACCGAAACGGCCGAAGAGGCGTTACCTTACCTTTTGAGGGAGTTCTTCCACAGAGAGGCGTCTTTTCTTCCGCTCACCGGGAAGCTCGATTCCCTCCCTTACCCGGCCTTTGATCTTTTGGCCCGTTGCGATCAGGTCCCGGTCATGACCTCCCGGGGCTGCCCCTTTCACTGCAGTTACTGTGCATCCAATATTCTCAACCCCCGCTTTCTCAGGAGGGACCCCATATGCGTTACCGATGAAATCCAGGTCTGGCGGGAGCGTCACGGGATCACAAACTTTTCCTTCTATGACGACGCCCTGCTGATCAGGCCTGACGAGCTCATCGTACCTCTGCTCAAGGAGATCATCCGGCGCAACCTGCGCTGCCAGTTCCACTGCCCCAACGGGTTACACCTTAAGGAAGTTACAACCGACATCGCGCATCTCATGTTCGCCGCCGGCTTTCGCACTATCCGCTTCGGCTTCGAAACCTCCGATCTGGACAGGCAGACGGAAACGGGGGGGAAAGCGAATAACGACGATCTGCGGCGCGCCGTGGCCTATTTGAAGAAGGCCGGATATAAAGCGGAGGATATCGGTGTGTATCTCCTCTGCGGACTTCCCGGGCAATCTGCAGACGAAGTGCAGGAGAGCATCGACTTCGTCGCCAGTTGCGGCGCACGGCCGGTCATCGCCGAATACTCTCCCATCCCGGGAACTGCCCTCTGGGAGGCGGCGGTAGCGCACTCCCCCTACCCCATCGCCGATGAGCCGCTCTTCCACAACAACACGCTTCTTCCCTGTTGCGGCAAAAACCTGACCGGGGAAAATTATCAGAGGCTCAAACTCATGACCCGTTCAAGGGGAGCTTCTATCTCACAAAACCGTGCAGGAGTATAATTGTGACGTCAGATGACAAGCTCAAAATGCTGAAGAACATCATCTCCGGCAAGGACGGTCTAATCGTGGCCTTTTCCGGCGGCGTCGATTCCGCGCTCCTGGCGAAGATCGCCCACGACGTCCTGGACGAAAAGGCGATCGCCGTAACGATCGATTCGCCGCTCATGCCACGCGGGGAACTGAATGGCTCGCGAAAGCTCGCCCGGGATATCGGTATAAGACACATTGTCTTGAAGAAGAGCCGCGTCGAAGACCGCAGATTTTCCGCCAACACCCTTCGCAGGTGCTACTACTGCAAGAAGGCAGACATAGACCTTCTCCAACTCGCCGCCCGGAAGCTGGGCATCAAAGATATCGCCTTCGGTGCGACCCTCGACGATCTGGACGAATTCCGCCCGGGTATGCGGGC
>JAQULV010000398.1 GCA_028718405.1 Smithellaceae bacterium | reverse complement strand
GAGATCTATGGTAAATTAAAGTCATTCATCTGTCAGGCTTACGGAGGCGATGCCCGGGCCATAGACCGAGACTTGACAAGGATTATGAGCAACTATATCTAGCCATCATATCCTCCGGATCTCTTTTCCCCATCCCTTATTTATGCCGCAAAAAGTTTCCGGGAGACGCTCCTTTTTGCCCCTGAGAAGGTCCCCTTTGTCCCCCGCCAAGTCCTGCCTGGCCCTCCCGCGGTTCCGCAATAGGTGTTGACTATTTGGGGGTAGATGTGGTATAAGCTATTAATTTGAAAATAAAAGTAACAGGAGCTGTAAATGTTTAAGGTTGGGGATTTGGCGGTTTACCCTGCACAAGGTGTAGGTGTAATCGAGGCTATAGAAAACAGGGAGATCATGGGTAGCAGGCAGCGTTTCTATATCATGAAGATCATGGGGAACGGCATGAGGATCATGATCCCCATGGACAGTGCGAAATCGGTCGGACTGAGGGAAGTAGTTCCCGTAAAGGAAGTTCCCAAAATATATGCGATCCTTAGGAATAAAGACATTACGATCGACAAGCAGACCTGGAACAAGCGTTACCGGGAGTATCTGGAGAAGATTAAGACGGGTTCCGTCTATGAAGTCGCCAAGGTGCTGAGGGATCTCTTTATCCTGAAAGTCGATAAGAACCTGTCCTTCGGAGAGCGGAAGATGATGGATACGGCCAAAAATCTCCTCGTAAAGGAGATCTCGGTGGCGACCAAGTCGGACGAGACCAAGATCGAGCAGGACCTGAAAAAGATCTTTACAGTCCAATAATCAAAGGGTTGTACGATGGAGGCACTTACCCGCTCTGGTGGATAAGTGCATATTTTATAGGAAAGGAGGTGAAAACACATGATTGTCAAGCTTATATTGATTCTGGCTTGCTCCATCAGCGGCTATTTCATTGCTTACCATTACGGAATTGCTTTTCCCCTTTCGCTGTTAGGCTTATTGGTGGGCGTTTTGATCGCCCTTTTTGTCATTCAGGTTGAACAGGCCGTAAGGAAGGTATCGTTACGCGTCATCTTCGGTGGCGTCGTGGGGATGATCATCGGCCTATTTATAGCCTTTCTCTTTTCATACGGGCTTAGTTTTGTAAGTAACATCATGGAGAAGCAACAGGTCGTTCCCTGGATCTACGCTCTGCTTACCTTCAGCATGGGGTATCTGGGGCTGGTGCTCGGTTCAAAGAAGATCGAAGAGATCGACATGCTGGGCTTCTCTGCCGAGCGGGCCTTCGGCAACATCCGGATCCTCGATACCAGCGTCATCATCGACGGCAGGATCGCCGATATCTGCGATACCGGTTTTGTCGAGGGAAATTTGGTCGTACCCCGCTTTGTCTTGGACGAACTCCAGTATATCGCTGATTCGTCGGACTCACTGAAGAGATCGCGGGGAAGGAGGGGACTGGATATCCTGAACCGGATGCAGCGCAGCAACGGAATTTCCATCGAAGTCGTCGATCACGATTTCCCCAAGATCAAGGGCGTCGATTCGAAGCTGGTCGCCCTGGCCAAGAAGATGAATGCCAAGATCGTGACCAACGATTTCAACCTGAACAAGGTGGCGGAGCTCCAGGGGATAAAGATCCTCAACGTCAACGAACTCGCCAACGCCTTGAAGCCCGTGGTATTACCGGGCGAGACGCTTACGGTGAAGATCATCCGCGAGGGCAAGGAGCCGGGGCAAGGGGTGGCGTACCTCGATGACGGCACCGTGATCATCGTGGACAACGCCCAGAAATATCAGGGCGAGAACGTGGAAACAACGGTGACCAGCGTCCTGCAGACGACGGCCGGGCGAATGATCTTTTCGGAGCTGAAGGGTGCCGCAGGAGAACGAAGGGCGCCTGTAAGACCATAATCCTTCCGAACCCGGGGGAACGCCCCCCGGGTTTTTCATACGGATACGCATGGCAATAAAGACGGTAGCCATTATCCCCGCCGGCGGGGCCGGCACAAGGCTGGGAGGGGAGCGACCCAAGCAATTCCAGACTCTTGCAGACCTTCCCCTTGTCGTTCACGGCCTTTTGGCTTTTCAGTCGTCACCTGCCATTTCTGCAATCACCCTTGTCTGCCCATCGGGGGACCTGGACTTTGTGAAGGAGCGGATCGTAGACGCTTACGGCATTACCAAGGCGACGAAGGTGCTGGCTGGCGGAAAAGAGCGTCAGGATTCGGTCCGGGAAGGGATCAAGGCGTTGGAGCCCGACTGCGAGATCGTTGTGATCCATGACGGTGCGAGGCCTTTGGTCACCCCCGTTCTCATCGAACGGTCCGTCGATGCGGCATGGCGTGACGGAGCCGTGACCGTCGGAGTCCCGGTCTGCGACACCGTGAAAGAGGTGGATGGCCAGGGATTGGTCGTAAGGACCGTTTCCCGCGCGGGACTGTGGCTCGTCCAGACCCCGCAGGCCTTTCAGGCGGCGCTGATCAGAGAGGCCTACCGTCAGGCCTATAGCGAAGGTTACTACGCCACCGATGATGCGACGCTTGTCGAACGAATGGGGAAGCCGGTCAGAATGATCATGGGGGATCATGACAACATCAAGGTCACCACTCGGGAGGACCTAAGCTTGGCCGAAAAAA
>JAQULV010000397.1 GCA_028718405.1 Smithellaceae bacterium | reverse complement strand
TGACGCTACGTTTCTGCGACCGCCGCAAGATTTGATGCTGCCGGAAAAGGTAAAAAAAATCCGCGCTGACATTGAGAAGCTCCGACATCGCTATCCCCAGAACGAACCGGTGCTCGTCAACCTACTCCCCGCCTGCGGCATCTCTGATCTAGAGCGCTGCACCACGCTGGAGCAGATATACGAACAGGCCGACGCGAACGCCTTTCCCGATCTCGCCTACGCCTTGGCCGCCGTCGATGCGGGCATCCCCCTTATCAACTTCACCTCCAACGTCGTGGAGCTGCCGCCGCTTATTGCCGCCGCCCGCGAACAAAACATTCCCCTCTGCGGACGGGATGGGAAGACCGGCCAGACTTACCTCAAGGTCGTCCTGGCCTCGGCCTTCAAGGCAAGGAATATGCGGGTGGACGGCTGGTACAGCCTTAACATCTTGGGAAACGAAGACGGAAGGAACCTCGCCGACCCCGCCCGGGCCGCCGGAAAACTCGCCAACAAGACGGCCCTGCTCCAAGAGATATTGGGTCCTCCCCACGAAAAAGAAAAGTCGTCCCCCTTTCACAAAGTGGCCATTGATTTCTACCCGCCCCGCGGCGATGCGAAAGAGGCTTGGGACGTCGTCGACTTCTCCGGGATCTTCGGCCTGCCCATGAGCCTGCGGATGAACCTCCAACTGCGCGATTCGATCCTCGCCGCTCCGCTCGTCATCGACCTGTGTTGGTGGATGGCGGCACTGCGCAAAGCCGGGAGATCCGGCCCCGTCCCCGAGCTGGGATTCTATTTCAAAAAGTCCATATGCGCCGGCGCGCCCGCCACTTTTCAGGAACAGCTGGCGGCGCTGGGCGAACTGGAAACCCGGTGCCTGCCGTTCATCAACGGATAGATAGATAAGGAGAAGACTGTGAAGCTGGGCTATAGCACCAACGCCTTTGTGAAAGGACCGCTTAAGTTGGCGGCCGAGGCCATCGCCGAGTTGGGCTTCGGCGGCATCGAGATCATGGGTGACCGCCCTCACCTCTATCCGCCCGATTGGGGCGGTGATAAGCTCGCGGAGCTGAAGGCGCTGATCGACAACCTGGGCCTGCATATAAACAACATCAATAGCTTCACCCTCTTCGCCGTGGGTGACACCTATCTACCTTCCTGGATAGAGATCGATAAGAAAAGACGCGGCATCCGCATCGATCATACACTGCAGTGTCTGATGCTCGCCGCGAAGCTCGGCGCTCGCAATATCTCGGTGCCTCCGGGAGGTCCCCTGCAGGAGACGACGCGCAAGCAGGCGATGCATTTCTTCTATGAAGGATTGGAGAAGGTCCTGCCGCTGGCGGAGGAGTTGGGTGTTAAGGTCCTTGTGGAGCCGGAGCCGGAGCTGCTTCTGGAAAATTCAGTGCAGTTCAAGGAATTCATCGCTGACATCCGCTCGCCTTTTGTGGGGCTCAACTTCGACATCGGCCATTTCTTCTGCGCCGGCGAAGAGCCCGCGGAGAGTTTTCAGGAGCTTTACGATTGGATCGGCCACATCCATCTGGAAGACATCGGCGCGGACCGCAGGCATTACCATCTCATCCCCGGCCAGGGCGCCATCGCTCTCCCCGGAATGCTGAGAACCATAGCCGAAAGCGGCTACAAAGGCGACATCAGCCTGGAGCTTTACACCTATGCGGACCGACCGGCCGAAGCCGGCCGGATCAGCCTCGCCTACCTCATGCCTCTGCTTGAAGAAGCCGGATTCGATCCGACCGAAGTCCTCGGTCCCGGCAACCCCCCGGGCACCGTGAAAAACCGACACATCGCGAAATAATTCAGGCGGAGACGGGTTTCGTTCTTATCAGCGTCCAGTAGGTGATGGCGCCGGCCACAACCATAGGTATGACCCCGAGAAAAATGAAGACCAGATCGCCGGGAAGTCTTCCCCATTCGATCGCGCGCGCCAGTGGCTGTCCCGTATAGGCAAGACTACGGGCATGCCAGTAGCCGTTGACCAAGACATCGTAAAGCTGGAGCACCCCTCCCGGGAAAAGGTTACCGACGACCATCAGGGCGAGTCCTACATTCAGGCCCCAAAAGGACACCTTGATATACTTCTCCGGGCGAAACCACTGCTCGTCGGTAAGGACTTGGCGAAAGGCCATGACGGTCAGGGCCATCGCTTCCATGCCGAAGGCACCCATCAACGCCGCATGGCCGTGGTTGGGCGTCAGGATCGTTCCCACTTCGAAGTAGCTGACGATCGGCAGGTTAATGAGGAATCCGAATATCCCCGCCCCGACGAAGTTCCAGAAGCCCACCGCCATGAGAAAGTAGAAGGTCCATTTGTGCGGAATGGCGAGGCGGCTCCGTCCCGTTTCATCTTCCCCCTTGGTTAGTTTGATAAAGTCCCAGGCATCGAGCGTCATGAGGGTGAGCGGGACGACCTCCATCGCCGAGAACATCGCAGCCAGTGCCATGTTAAGCTCCCCTTGTCCGGTCCAGTACCAATGATGACCTGTACCGATGATGCCGCTGCCCAGGAAGAGAATCGCATCGAGGTAGACGACGCGGGCCGCCGTCAGGCGGGAGATCACTCCCAGACGGAAGAAGGTAACGGCCACCATGACGGTGACCAGCAGTTCAAAGAACCCTTCAACCCA
>JAQULV010000396.1 GCA_028718405.1 Smithellaceae bacterium | reverse complement strand
AGAAGTTCGACGTGCCGACCCTGATCATCCATGGTGACGACGACCAGATCGTGCCCATCGGCGCCTCGGCCCTGCTTTCAGCCAAGATAGTCATGGGAGCCAAGCTGAAGGTCTATTCGGGTGCGCCCCACGGCCTGTGCTCGACCCTGAAGGACCAGGTCAACGCGGACCTGCTGGCCTTCTTCAAGGGGTGAGCAAATCACGTAGAAAAGGTATTGATGATCAATAACGAGGATTCGCGTCGCAGACCCCCATTCTCTCGCCAATACCAATTATCCTAAAAAGGAGTGTTTTTATGGTCACACTGAAAGATGCCAAAAGGGTCATTGCCGCAGCCGAAAAAAAGGCCGCGGAAATAGGCCAGCCCATGAACATTGCGGTCGCCGATGCCGGTGGAAATTTAGTGGCCCACGTGCGGATGGATGGAGCCTGGATTGGCAGCATCGATATCTCCATCAAAAAGGCCTATACCTCACGGGCCTTTAATATTGCCACCAAAGACCTGGCGCCCCACTGCCAATCGGGTGGACAGTTTTTCGGCATTCATGCCTCTAATGACGGTCGCATCATGATCTTTGCGGGGGGTATTCCGCTCAAACGAAACGATGGAGTCGTCGGCGCCATCGGCGTGAGCGGCGGATCGGGTGAGCAGGATCATGCCGTGGCGGAAGCCGGGGCGGCAGCTTTTTAGTGAATTCAGCCTGAGGGAGTCCGGCGCCTGGAGAGTGGCCGGCCGGCGAGCCAGAAAATTTTTCCGGGATCGGTTTCGGCGAAATGGTTCGAGGTGATCAGAGCCGACAAGAAAGGAGGTAGAAAATGTCCAAGAAACTGGCCGGTAAAGTTGCCCTGGTCACCGGCGGCAGTCGGGGCATCGGCGCCGCCATCGTCAATCGTTTGGCGAACGCAGGCGCACATGTGGCGCTGACCTATGTCAGCAAACCGGATCGGGCCAACGAAGTGGTAAAAACGGCACAGGCGTTGGGGGTCAAGGCGCTGGCGATTCAGGCCGACAACAGCGATGCCGGGGCAGTGGTTGCGGCGGTGGAGCGGACGGTACGGGAACTGGGCGGCATCGACATCCTGGTAAACAACGCCGGCATCGCCATCATAGCACCCATCGACAACTATCGCCTCGAAGATTTGGACCGCACCCTGGCGGTAAATGTGCGGGCCGTGTTCGTCGCCACCCAGGCCGCCGTGAAGCACATGCAAGCGGGCGGGCGCATTATTAACATCGGGAGCTGCAACGCCGAACGCGTGCCTTTCGTAGGCGGGGCGGTCTACTCCATGAGCAAGGGGGCGCTGGTGGCGCTGGTCAAAGGATTGGCGCGCGACCTCGGTCCGCGGGGCATCACGATTAACAACGTCCAACCCGGTCCGGTGGACACCGAGATGAACCCCGCCACGAGCGATTTCGCCAAGATGCTGTTGCAGAAGGTGATGGCGCTGCCCCGCTACGGCACCGCCGAGGAGATCGCCTCGCTGGTGGCCTATCTGGCCGGCCCCGAGGCAGCCTTCGTGACGGGAGCCAGTCTAAGTATCGACGGAGGATTTACGGCGTAACTAACCTGCGCCTGCCGGAGAGATATTATGACCAAGATCAGAAAAATCAGCAAAGTCTGGCAAAGCAAGCCGACGGTAGAAGGGGCGGGCGTCCATCTTCGGCGGGCCTTCGGCTACTACCAGGTGCCCCAATTCGATCCCTTTCTCCTGCTGGACGATTTTCGCGCCGATGATCCCGCCGACTATCTCCAGGGCTTCCCCTGGCATCCGCACCGGGGGATCGAAACCATCACTTACGTCCTGGCAGGGGAAGTAGAACACGGCGACAGTATGGGCAACCGGGGGGTAATTACCCCGGGAGACGTCCAGTGGATGACGGCCGGCAGCGGCATCATCCATCAGGAGATGCCCCAAGGGGATACTCAAGGTCGCATGTACGGCTTTCAACTCTGGGCTAATCTCCCGGCCTCCCACAAGATGATGGAGCCCCGCTATCGCGACGTCAAAAGCGGCCAGATCGCGACGGTCCCCGCCGCGGGCGGCGCCACGATCCGGATCATCTCCGGCAAGATCGGTACAACCGCCGGGCCGGTCCGGGACATCGTTACCGATCCGGAGTACCTCGACGTGACCCTCCCGGCGGGGAAGGAGTTCAGCCACCCGACCCGGCCCGGACACACCGTCTTTGCCTACGTGATCGGCGGCAAAGGCATCTTTTGCGGGGAGAAGAACCCCTATTCCTACGAAGTCCAGGGGAAGAACTATTTCGACCTCGAACGGCATCCCTTCACGGCCAACGGCGAGCTCGTCCTGTTCACCGACGGGGAGCGGATCGTCGTTGCCGCGGAGGAGGAGCCGGTCCGGTTCCTGCTGATGGCCGGAAAGCCGATCCGGGAACCCGTCGCCTGGTACGGCCCCATCGTCATGAACACCCGGGAGGAGCTCCGGATTGCTTTCACCGAGTACGCGAACGGCACCTTCATCAAGCACGGCAAGGACCGATCCGGAGAAAAATCCGCTTGACAAGTCGAACACGGCCTGTTATTGGAGAGCCAATTTCCTAAAAGGATAGGGCATGAACAGCATCAGGACCAGCATCGGCCTCGGTCGAATCGCGATTATCGGCGGGATTATTATTCCCTTCCACATAGGGGCTGG
>JAQULV010000395.1 GCA_028718405.1 Smithellaceae bacterium | reverse complement strand
ATCCAAGGGAAAGTACATCCCCCAGGCGGAGGAGGTGACACGGCCGTAAAGCTCGCCGTTGATGAAGTTGCCGATGCGCCCGAAAGTATATCCCAGAGGGATCGCGGGACAGAAGAGATCCCCCAGATTCCAGAAGTCGATGTTATTCTTCCGGCAGAAGGTGACGCCCATGATCACGGCGCCGATGGCGCCGCCGTGATAGGACATCCCGCTGATTCCCACGAAATGAATGCCGTTCTGAAAGCTGAAGGGGAGGATGATCTCCAGAGGGTGATGCGCGAAATAGGCGAGGTCGTAAAACAGAACGTAGCCTAGGCGGGCGCCGATGATCAGGCCGAAGATGCCCCAGACGAAGAAGTCTTGGATCAGCTCGGCTGTATATTTGAAACCGTCCTCGTGTTTTATCCGGTGCATTCCCAAAAGATAAGTGGCTGCGAAGGCCGCCAGGTACATGAGGCTGTAGTAGCGTAGCTGGAAGGAGCCCACCGCAAAGATATAGGGACGCAGGTGTTCGGGGATATGCTGCCAGAAATAGATCAAGGAAGACTCCATCAGTACGATTCCCCCTTCAGTGCCTCGACGTAGAGCTGGGCGGAATAAGCGGCCGTGGCGCCGTCGCCGCAGGCGGTGACCACCTGATGGAGAGTCTTGTGAATGCAGTCCCCCGCGGCGAAGATCCCCGCCGCCGAGGTCTTCATGTCGGCATCGGCCGTGATGTACCCCTGGGCGTCTCTTGCGACCACATCGGTCACCATGGCGGTATTGGGTGTCAGTCCCACAAAGATGAAGACTCCTTCCGCCGGAAGGACGCGCTCCTTGCCCTCACCGCCGGCCGGGGCGATCGTTACACCTTCCACGAGATCACCTCCCCTGATTTCCTTGACGACCGAACTCCAGGCAAATTCTATCTTGGGATTGGCAAAGGCCCGCTTCTGCAGGACGTCATCGGCCCGCAGACGGTCGCGCCGGTGAATGACCGTAACCTTGGAGGCGAAATGGGTGAGGAAGAGCGCTTCCTGGATGGCGGAGTTGCCGCCGCCCACGACCACGACCTCGCGGTTGCGGTAGAGGGGGCCGTCGCAGGTGGCACAGAAGGATACTCCCCTGCCGATGAATCGCTCCTCGCCCTCGGCGCCGAGGCGCCGCCAGGCACTTCCCGTCGCGACGACCACCGCCAGGGCGTCGAAGGTTTTGCCGCCGCAGACGAGTTCCCAGCCCTCGAACCCGCCCAGGCTCTTCTTGCGGACGGCGGAGACATCGGCCGTAGCCGTCCGGGCACCGAAGGAAAGGGCCTGTTTTCGGAAGCTCTCCACTAAGTCGAAGCCGCTTGTCCCTTCAGGTACCCCGGGGAAATTCTCGATGAGATCGGTCATGGTGATCTGGCTGGTCACGGTGGACCCTTCGATGATCAGGGTCTTGAGCCCCGCCCGTGAGGCATATATACCCGCCGTGAGACCCGCCGGGCCGCCTCCAATGATGGCGACGTCGAGGGGTTGCGTATCGTTATCCGTCATGGCTTTTCCTTTCTCCTTCTGGATCTAAGCTTTTATATGTAAGCGAGGATGCGTTTCTTTGTAAAGGATTAAATAGACATGTCGCCGAATGTCCCTCAGGCGAAGAGTCGCAGCACACATGTTTGCGAGCAATTGCTCGGGTTCTTCTTGACAAACATCCTTTCCGTAACCTAAAAGTGGACAAAGTTCTTACAAAATCCAGCAAGGGAGATCCGCATGGCCGAGAATCCTCTTCACCTCCTGTTGAATCCCCGCTCCATCGCTACCGTCGGTGCAGGAAACAATCCCATGAAGATGGGAACGATCCAGGCGCTCAGCATCGTTAAGGACGGCTATCGGGGAAAGTTCTACCCGATTCACCCGAAGGATGAGATTGTCTTGGGACATAAGGCTTATAAGTCGGCCTTCGATCTGCCCGAAGCCCCCGATCTGGTCATGCTCGTTGTTCCGACCTTGCAGGTCATCCCCGTCATCGAGGATTTCGGTAAAATCGGAACGAAGCGGGCGATCATCATTACCGCGGGCTTCAAAGAGGTGGGACCCGAAGGCAGGGCCCGCGAGGAAAAGCTGAACGAGGTCGCCGCGCGGTACGGGATGCGTTTTCTGGGCCCCAACTGCATGGGCATGCTCAACACGGAGATATCGCTGAATGTTACCGTTGCCCATCTGGAGGAAAAGCCGGGCCTTCTCGGGCTTGCCTCCCAGAGCGGTACCTATGTAACCCAGACGCTCGCGTATCTGAGGCGGAGAGGGATCCGCTTCAGCAAGGCGATCAGCTGCGGAAACGAAGCCAACATCAACATCATCGACGCCCTGGAGTACTTCGGCGAGGATGAACAGACGAAAGCGGTGATCCTCTATGTGGAAGGGATCCGCGATGGCCGCCGTTTCATCGAGGTGGCGCAGGAGGTATCGCGTCGCAAGCCGATACTGGCACAGTACGTAGGGGGCTCCGCCGCCGGGGCGCGGGCGGGACTCAGCCACACCGGCGCCATGGCGGGGCCGGATTTTCTCTATGACGGAATCTTCAAGCAGGCCGGCGTTATCCGTATGCACTCCATCGAAGACCTCTACGCCCATGGTTGGACGCTGGCCACACAGCCTCCGCTGAAGGGAAAGAGGATCGCCGTCGTTACCAACTCCGGAGG
>JAQULV010000394.1 GCA_028718405.1 Smithellaceae bacterium | reverse complement strand
TTTGGCGTTCGAGGGTCCTCTGCAAGACGGTCTCCACCTTTGGGAGGACAATTTTCTGATGGAGATCATCGACCCGAATACTCTGGAACCGCTGCCCGACGGCGAGGAGGGGGAACTCGTGCTCACCACCCTTTGCCGACAGGGGATGCCCATCATCCGCTACCGGACGAAAGACCTGACCAGGATTATTCCCGCACCCTGTCCCTGCGGTCGCACTCACCGCCGGATCGAGAGGATCAAGGGGCGCACCGACGACATGTTGATCGTGAAGGGCGTCAACATCTTTCCGATTCAGATAGAGAAGAAACTGATGGATGTAGCGGGCGTGGGACGAAACTTCGTCATCATCCTGGATCGGGACAATTTCAACGATCACATGACCGTCAAGGTAGAGGTAGGCAGAGAGTTTTTTACCGGCGAGCCGAAGCAGTTGGAAGCGCTACGGCGCCGGATCGTCGAGGAACTCAAGGGCGACATCCTGATCACCCCCGCCGTAGAACTGATCGAGCCGGGGAGCCTTCCCCAGACGGAGGGCAAAGCGATCAGGGTCATCGATAACCGCAAGGATTAGGTCAGCAAGAAATGGTACGAGAGCGCCACTTTGTAAGGTCACCTGTGCATATTTAGTGTATAATAAGTTTGGCGCCCGAACCAGGATCATCAATCTATCGAAAGGAAAAGCCATGATCGCCTACCAGCTTTCGATCTTCGCGGAGAACAAGCCCGGGAGGCTCGCCGCTGTAACCGGTGTCCTCAGCCGCGAGGGCATCAACATCCGAGCCACCAATATCGCCACCATCGATACCTTCGGGGTGATCAACCTGATCGTCGACGACCCGAAGCGCGCCCGGGAAGCCCTTACCAGGGAAGGGATGGTCGTGAAACTGCGCGAGATACTGGCAATCCTCATCGACGATCGCCCGGGAGGCCTGGACAGGCTTACCCAGCTCATGGCCAATGAAGAAATCAACATCAATAACGCTTACGGTTTTGTACTGGAGAGCCGCAAGAGGGCTGTGTTTGTTGTCGATACAGACCAGATCGAGAAGACACAGCAGGTCTTGGCGAAGAACGATTTCCAGACCTTGGACACTGACGGGCTCTCCGCCCTCTAGATGCGAGGAGGCTAGGAATGACCCACTACGACGAAGGACACTACGGGACCAAGCGTACTGCCGACCTCGTCCCTAAAGAAGAAGTAGTCCGGCTGGTGAAGCAGCGTGCGACGGACGGTGCCATGAAATGCTCCGGGGCCACCAGGATCGCCGAAGAGTTGGGCGTTTCCATGGGAGACGTGGGAGCCACGCTTGATCTGTTGAAGGTCAGAATTACCCATTGCCAGCTCGGTCTTTTCGGCTACAGTCCGGAGAAGAAGGTGGTGAAGGCGGCTGCGGTTGTGGAGCCGGATCTGGAGAAGGCGATTCGTGAAGGACTTGTCGGAGGAAAACTCCCCTGTGCCACGGCGTGGGCGATAGCAACGCGCCTCGGTATACCGAAGATGGCCGTATCCTCCGCATGCGAAACCCTGCAGTTCAAGGTCAAACCCTGCCAACTCGGAGCGTTCTGAAAGACGTTAACCTTCAGCCCTTCAGAAGTTGTTCGATGAACTTGATCGCCGCTTGGGAGTTGCAGCGCGCATTTTTGTTTATCTCCTCCATCGAGAGCGCTTTTCTCGCGATGCCGTGGGCGTAATTGTCGACCGAACATAAGGCTGCGTAGGAAAGCCCCAGTTCCTTGGCAATAACGGCTTCACTGGCCATCGTCATTCCCACGATGTCGGCGAACTTGCTCATCATGCGGATCTCCGCCTTCGTTTCCAGCCGCGGTCCTCGTGTTTGCCAATAGACACCGCCGTCGGTCACATCCCGCAGGGATTGGCGCGCCACCTGCAGGATCCTCCTGCGCAGGGGCTCAGAGAGCGTCGGTGTGATATGTACCGGCTGGTTCGAAAAGATCGTCGGCCCGCCGTCGGGAAGGATGAAATCGTCGGGGACGACAAACCGTCCCGGTTTCAAAGCGATCTTGAGGGCGCCTGTTGAATTGAGGGAAATAACGGCCTCTACGCCTCGCTGTCTCAAGGCCAGAAGATTTGCCTGATGATTAATGAGATGAGGCAGGATGTAACTCTTCTCGTCGATACCGTGGCGCGGGATGAAGATGGCGTCGTCGCCCTGCAGGAGCAGAGCCTTGCCGAATGGGGTCTTCACGGTCCCCGGCCGCAAGGAATCGTAGAAGGTGGTTTGCCGCAGAAGGGTTCCCGAGATGATCCCCAGCTTGGCCATGGACTGTCTCCTTTCCGTAAGGTGCACCCGTCGAAAACTACCAGAGAAGCCTTGGACTGTCAAATAGGGTTTGACATCATTTGACTATGTATGACATATAAAAATTTAACACGCCAAGCGGCAAAGGCGTGCCTGACCGGCATTAACGGCTAACCAAACAGCAAGGAGGTCAGTCAGATGAGCTCGGAAGAAACATTGCTTCATGTTACCGACGGCGATTTCGAAGAGGTGATCCTGAAGGCGGACAAGGCAGCCTTGGTGGATTTCTGGGCGCCGTGGTGCGGACCCTGCAGGGCCATCGGTCCCATCGTCGAGGAACTGGCTGCCGAGTACAAGGGACGTCTCAAAGTGGCCAAGGTCAACGTTGATGACAATCCCAACACG
>JAQULV010000393.1 GCA_028718405.1 Smithellaceae bacterium | reverse complement strand
GCGACGAGGTACTCGTGCGGGTCCACTCGGAGTGCGTCACCGGCGATATCTTCGGCTCCGAGCGTTGCGATTGCGGCGACCAACTCCACACGGCCATGAAGATGGTCCAGGAAGCGGGCAAGGGCGTTATCGTCTACATGCATCAAGAGGGGCGCGGGATCGGACTGGTCAACAAGATCAAGGCCTACGAACTGCAGGAGCAGGGCAAGGACACCGTCGAGGCGAATCTCGCCTTGGGCTTCAAGGAAGACCTCAGGGATTACGGCATCGGCGCGCAGATCCTGGTCGATCTGGGCGTGAAGAAGATGAAGCTCCTGACGAACAACCCCAAGAAGATCGTGGGACTCGAGGGCTACGGCATCGCTATCACCGAACGGGTGCCCATCGAGATCAAGCCCGGCGAGAACAACATCAAATATCTCACGACCAAGAAGAAGAAGATGGGGCATATCTTAAAGATCTAGCCCGCCGGGCGGTTCCGTAGCACCGCGGGAGAAAACAACAGACGGAGAAAGAACATGCCAAAGATTACAGAAGGAAAGATCGTCGCCAAGGGGATGCGCTTCGGTATCGTGGCCAGCCGCTTCAACGATTTTATTTGCGGCCGGCTGATCGAGGGCGCCGTCGATGCCCTGACGCGGGCCGGGGCCGACGAGAAGGACATCCAGATCTACAAGGTACCCGGGGCCTTCGAGATGCCGCTGATCGCCAAGAAGCTGGCTAAGACGGGACGCTTCGACGCCATTATCTGCGTGGGGGCCGTGATCCGCGGCGCCACACCCCATTTCGAGTACGTGAGTGCCGAGGTCTCCAAAGGCATCGCCAGCGTGGGTTTGGAGCTGGAAGTGCCCATCGCCTTCGGGGTACTCACGACCGACAACCTGGAGCAGGCGATCGAGCGGGCCGGCAGCAAGTCCGGCAATAAGGGCTGGGACGCAGCCATGGCTGCCATTGAGATGGTTGATCTTTTCAAAAAGATATAGCAAAAGGCCGTTTTCGGAATGATGCACCAGCGCCGCAAGGCACGCGAAGTTGCCTTACAGGTTCTTTACAAGTTGGATATCGTTGACATCGATGTGGAGGAGGCCCTTACCCTTTTCTGGCAGAACTTCGAGGCGACCGACGAGGCGAAGGAGTTCTCTTCCTTCCTAGTCCGGGGTGCCTGGGAGAAAAGGGGGGAGATCGATGATCTGATCAGCGGCTGCTCCGAAAACTGGTCCATCTCCCGGATGTCCAAGGTAGACAAGAGCATCCTGCGGCTTTCCGTTTTTGAACTCCTTTACTGCCCCGACGTTCCCCCCAAGGTTACCCTCAACGAAGCTATAGAACTGGGCAAGACATTCGGTTCCGAGAACTCGGGCGCCTTCATCAATGGCATCCTCGATGCCCTCTACGCAAGGCTCCGAGATGGAAAGACGCTGGAAGAGACCACATGATCCCGAGCGGATTTGGAGGATAGAGGTATATGAACGGGAAGTACACCCCCTTAGAGATCGAAGAGAAATGGCAGAAGCGCTGGGAGCAGGAGAAGACCTTCAAGGTCTTTGAGGACCCCGCCAAGCCCAAGTATTATCTGCTGGAGATGTTCCCCTACCCCTCGGGAAAGATCCACATCGGCCATGTTCGTAATTACACGATCGGCGATGTCGTGGCCCGTTACAAAAGGATGAAAGGCTTCAACGTCCTGCATCCCATGGGTTGGGATTCCTTCGGCATGCCCGCCGAGAACGCCGCCATCGAACGGGGCGTCCATCCCGCCGCCTGGACCAACGAGAACATCGCCTACATGCGCTCTCAGCTGAAAAGGATGGGTTTCAGCTACGACTGGGACCGGGAGATCTCCACCTGCGAACCCTTCTACTACAAATGGGAACAGCTGTTCTTCCTGTGGATGTACGAAAAAGGCCTGGCTTACAAGAAGACCTCGACGGTGAACTGGTGTCCCAAATGCCAGACGGTGCTGGCCAACGAGCAGGTTGAAGCGGGGCTTTGCTGGCGCTGCTCTTCCGAAGTCGGAGAGAAGACTCTCGACCAGTGGTTCTTCAAGATCACGGCCTACGTGGAGGAGCTGCTCGAGTACTGCGACAAGCTCCCCGGCTGGCCCGAGCGCGTCATGACGATGCAGAAGAACTGGATCGGCAAGAGCTATGGCTGCGAGATCGTCTTTCCGATGGCGGAAGGCGCAGGCGAGATCAGGGTCTTTACCACGCGCCAGGATACGATCTTCGGCGCCACCTTCATGCTCGTCGCGGCGGAGCACCCGCTGGTAGCGGAGCTTATCAAGGGAAAAGCCCGTGAGGCCGAGGTCGCCGAGTTTGTCGAGAAGGTGAAGAAGCAAGACAAGATGATGCGGACCTCGGAGTACTACGAGAAGGAAGGTCTCTTCCTGGACAGTTACTGCCTCAACCCCGTCACGGGAAAGAGGATGCCGATCTACGCAGCCAACTTCGTCCTGGCCGACTACGGTACCGGCTGCGTCATGGCCGTTCCCACCCACGATCAGCGCGACTTCGAATTCGCCGAGAAGTTCGGCCTCGAGAAGATCGTCGTCATCCAGCCGCAGGGAGAGGCACTCGACGCCGCAAAGATGACAGAGGCGTACGTGGACGAGGGGATCCTTGTCAACTCGGGGCCCTTCGACGGCATGGAGAACATGAAGGCGCTCGAGTC
>JAQULV010000392.1 GCA_028718405.1 Smithellaceae bacterium | reverse complement strand
TCCTGGACCGTGCCGAAGATGCGGATCGCTCTGCCACTCAGGTCGCGGACCACGCTTCCCTTGGTCTGGACGGTCCTGATCGCACCGTCGGAACTTGCGATCCGATACGTCATTTCGTATTCAGTACTTTGCTCTTGCTCTTGCTCTTGCTCTTGCTCTTGCTCTTGCTCTTGCTCTTGCTCTTGCTCTTGCTCTTGCTCTTGCTCTTGCTCTTGCTCTTGCTCTTGCTTTATCCGCCTGTCCACTTCCTCTCTGTCGTCGGGATGAACCACCATGAGGAAGTCCTCGTAGCCCAGATTCTTCCTTCCCGGCTCCAGTCCGTAGATGCGGTAGGCCTCGGCGGAGAGTTCCAAACTGTTCTTGATAATGTCGCGTTTCCAATATCCCAGCCTGGCGATCCGTTCAGCCCGGCGAAGGTTGGTTTCGCTCTCTTTGAGGGCTGCCTCGGCCTTGACCTGATCGGTAAAATTCACCATCACGACGACGCAGCCGATCACCCCTTCGGAACTCGTGAGAGGTCCAGCGCTCAGCAGTATGTCGAAATGCCGGCCGTCGTTGTATTGCAGACTGAATTGAGTCGGTCTTGCGACGCCGCCCTCTAATATCATCCTCAGGTCGAAGGGCCGCCCGCCCCCATTTTCGACGGATACCAGCGGAAAGGCTTCCGTGAAACTGTGGAAGACAATGTCTCCCCCATGGAGGCGGCTCGCTTCCCGGCTGGCACGGATGATCATACCTTTATCATCGCAGACCACCAGGGCTTCGGCCGTCTGGTCGAATATCTGCTTGGCCAATCGCTCCGAGGCGATGATCTTCTCATCCCTCTTCTGTCGGGTCAGGTCCGTCACCACGAGACACAGAGCGCCCTCGGCGCCCGTTTCCTGCTCCAGCGACTTCGACGACAGAAGGACGGGTACGGCGATCCCCTTTCCGGTGCGCAGCTGATACTCCGCCGTGGCCGTGCTTTTCACGCCCTGATCGAGGAAGACGGCAAAGGAATCTAAATCGGCGGATCTTATGAAACGCCGTATCGTCCCCCCGATCACCTTCTCCTGGGGCGTCTTGACAATTTCGGCGAAACGGCTGTTGCAATAGAGGATGTTGCCTTCGCTATCGAGGGTGACGGCGCCCTCGCTCATCGTCTCCACCATCACCCGGTAGGGACGGTCGGCGCCCTGGAGGGTGAATATCTTCTCCCCTTCGGCCGTGGAAACGACAAGCGCGTCAACCTCGCCGGAAACGATGGCCCGCTGGGTCTCTTCGAGCACGGCCAGTCTCGAATGCAGTTCGCTCAGTTCGGCGAGCAATTGTTCTTTCGTCTTACGGATGTTGCCCATGGATACTCCCGTTACTTCTTGGGCTGGATATCCAAACCGACCAGGAACCTCTCCTTATCGGACATGTCTCCGATGATGCGGCGCAGCGGCAGCGGCAGTTTCTTGATGAGCGTGGGCGCCGCGATGATCTGCTCTCCCTTGGCTAGCTTCGGTTGCTGGTAGATATCGACGACATCGAGTTCGTAGCTGCCGGCCAGGTACTCATCGCAGATCTCCTTCACGTTGGCGATCGCACTGGCCGAGCGCGGCGTCGTCCCCGCAACATAGAGGCGCAGCAGATACCCCGCCTCGTCCTTGGCCTTGCCCCTTCTTCTTCCGTTGCCGCCTTCCGGGAAAACTATCTTCTTATCTTCGGCCATCTTTGTCATCCTTGTTCTCCGAGGTTCCGTTTCATTTTACCGGACGCAGGTCCAGACCGACCAGGACCCGTTCCGTATTCGCCAGATCGCCGATGATCTTTTTCATCGGCGCGGGAAGGTGCCTCACCAGGGTGGGAATGGCGATGATCTGATCCCCCTTCGCCAGTTGCGGCTGCTCCAGCAGATCGATGACCTCGATCTTGTATTTCCCCGCCAGGTGTTCCTCGCAGATCCTGTTCAGGTTGGCGAACGCGGCAACCGACTTGGACGTCTGACCGGCGATGTAGAGCCGAAGTGTCCAGAGCTCCGGGGCGTTCTTCGCACCCGGCTTCTTTCTCGTCGCTTCTCCCGTAGTCCTCATATCGCTTAGCCTTTTCCCTTCCGCTTCACGGTTCTTTTCCGGGTGGCCGGCGCATCGGCACGCCGAAGCGCTGCCATCTCCGCGCGGGAATCTGCCGCGGCCTTCTGGCGGCCGTTCTCTTCCTTCTTCATCAACTCCAGTTCCTCGGCATCCGAGGCATACTCGGCCCGCAGGGCCTCGATCTTCGCATCGAGGACCTTTCCCTTGCGGATCAGCTCGCGCCTCCGGCGCGCTATCTCATGGCTCAGGGCGATCTCGGAGGCCTTCTCCTGGGCCTCTTGGGCCGCCCGGGCGGAACCCGTCAGTACCCCGGACGGACCGGTATAGACGTCGACGAGATTGACGCCGCGGCTCGAAATGAGGAATTCGCGGATCTGGTTGGAATGGGACATGCCGCGCGATTTGAGGATGTAGAGCCCCCGGTTGCGCTCGCCGTTGATCTCCATATCCCGGAGCAAAAACCAGGTGTCGATAAGCGAGGATATCTCGTCGGTTGACCTCTCCAGGCTGCCAGGGTGGGTCAGGTCGGTGAGCAGGGTCGTGATCTGCTTCATCTTCAGAAAATCGAAAAGGCGCGTCAGCAAGGATTTGATCTCAACCGTCGTCCCGACGGCCTTCAGGT
>JAQULV010000391.1 GCA_028718405.1 Smithellaceae bacterium | reverse complement strand
ATCGCCTCCGGAGATGATGACTTCGCGGACTTCCTTATGGGCCGTCACGTAGTCGATCATGGCCTCGAAATAAGCTTTTCTGCCTTCTCCTTCGATTCCCGTTCCCCAGTAACGCTTGCGGTTGCAGTGACGACAATAGGTAGTGCAGCAAGTAGTGGTGATCAAAAGGCAGCGGTCCCGATAGCGATGGATGAGTCCTGTGACCGGCATATCCCTTTCTTCAGCGAGAGGGTCGTCGCCAATGGAGGCGCGGTCATCGAGTTCCATCGGATCGGGGAAGAACTGGCGGCGGATGGGATCACGAGCGTCTCCCAGGTCGGCCAGGGACAAATAATACGGTGTAGCTCCCAGTCGGTATTTTTCCGTGACCCTTTCCATCGCGGGCATATCACCTGCGCTCAGCCCAGATAGATCGGCAAGTCCCCGGACGGAGCGGATATGGTTTCGCATCTGCCAACGCCAGTCCTGCCACATTCGCGGCGACACATCACGGGCGATGCCGGGAAATTGGTAGTTGTTCTTCTTCATGTGTATTAGTCCGTTTTTTTCGGGAGGTGTATCTAACACATAATCATCTCCCTTCCCAGGGAAATATCCTCCTGTTCCCTTGCATAAACAAGGTTATTATGTACTTGAAACGCTCCACATTTAGGTTTATACTTTTTTAAAATATGCGGACCTCATTTAATCGACGACTAAAAGCCGATTTCGTCTTTATCGGACGTACCCTCACCAAAAGCTTGCAAACGGGTGTTGCTGTATCCCTACTCTGAATAAAGAGTCGGAGTGTAAAGCTTTGAGAAGAATCGTCATCATCGTTTTTGTCAACGCCGTCCTTTGGCTAGGTTTGATCTACGGTGTCTACATCAATCACCTCCCCATCAAGGGAGACCTTGAAATACCTCTTTCTCCCGAGGGAGTATACGAGATCTACACTAACCACACTCACGCGGTGGAGAAAAGTTTTCTTAACGAATTCTTCCTCGTCAGCGGCATGTCCTTCATCTACCTGGCTTCCCTGATCATGCTCCTGAACATGGACGCGAAGCGCAAGCGTTACATCTCCCGGGTGGAACTTCTCACCGAGGCGATAAAGGAGTCGGAAGAGAAATACCGCAATCTCTTTGACAACTCTCTGGAAGCGGTTTTCACGGTCGATCTGCAGGGGAATATCACCTCCTTCAACCGAGCCGTCATGGCTCTAAGCGGCTACAGCGAGGCCGAGTTAGCGGGCTCCAACTTCAGCCGTTACACGACTCCCGAGGTCGTGCAGAGCGTCTACAGTACCTACAATGAGATCTTCCTGACCGGTAAGCCGAATCACAGCGTCGCTTATGAGATCTTTCGTAAGGATGGCAGCCGGCGCATTGTCGAGGGGTACGTAAGCCCCATCAAAAAAGGCCGTGTCTTCGTGGGATTCCAGGGTACTCTGCGCGACGTCACCGAGCAGGCGTTGATGGCTGATCAGATCGTGAAGATGAATGAAGAACTGAGGGCCCTTTCCATAACGGATGAATTGACCGGCCTTTACAACCGCCGTTATTTCTACAAAAAGATGCACGAGGAAATGGGCCGCGCGGTGCGTAAGAAGCGAAGCCTCTCCCTGGCACTGTTCGATCTCGATTACTTCAAGAGGTTCAACGATACCTTTGGCCATCTGGAAGGAGATGATGCGTTAAGGTCAATAGCCACCGCGATCAGGTCTTGCACGAGAGAAGACATGGACTCTGCCTGCCGCTATGGAGGTGATGAATTCGCCGTGATTCTTCCCGAGGTGGGTAGGGAACAGGCGGAGCTCATCTGCCAACGTATCTGCGATCGCATCGAAGAGCTGAAGATCGGAGAAATCAGCGCCAGTGTGGGACTCGCTGAATTCAACTTCAAGGAGGATATCGGAGAACTCATCAAACGGGCTGACGATGCCCTCTACCGGGAAAAGCGTTGCAAAGTGAATGATATGGCAGCTTTCAGCAAAGAAGGGAGATGAACCTCATGGAGCCCTTTTCGCGCGAAGAACTGAAGATATTGACGCAGAGGCAGACGGGGTTGTGTATCTCGGTCTTCATGCCCATTTACCGCGCCGGCGCGGATAGCCAGCAGAACCAGATCAGATTCAAGAACCTGCTGCGCCAAGCGGAAGAAAAGATGACGGTCCTGGGACTTCGCCTCTCCGAAGCCAAGACGGTTCTTGAACCCGCTTACGCATTGGTCAGCAACGTCATCTTCTGGCGAAATCAGAGTGACGGTCTGGCCCTTTTTCTGTCGCCGGAGCTCTTCCGTTACTACTGTCTCCCAACTGCCTTGGAGGAATCGCTTGCGGTCACAGATAGGTTCTACATTAAGCCGCTGTTGCCCGTACTCTCCTTGGACGAACGGTTCCTCGTCCTGACGCTCAGCCAGAACCAGGTGAAACTCTACGAAGGAACTAGGCAACATCTCCGGGAATTCGAGGTGAAGGGTATCCCCAAGAACCTGTCGGAGGCACTGGACTACGACGAGCCGGAAAAGCAGGTCCGCTTTCGAAGCGGGTCTTCAGGGGGTGAAAGGGGTAACATGGTCTCCGGCCACGGCGCTGAGATTGAAGATGTGAAGGAAAATCTGGCCAAGTATTTCCGTCAGGTAGACAAGGCCCTGCACAGTGCGTTGAAGAACGAAAGGCTCCCCCTCATTTTAGCCGGCGTGG
>JAQULV010000390.1 GCA_028718405.1 Smithellaceae bacterium | reverse complement strand
CTATGTCGTCCTGAAGATGTTCTGCGCACATGAGGGCGCCGCCGACGGGGTGACCTCCGAGCAGGTCAGCATCGTGTTGGGCAAGAACTACGTCATCTCTTTCCAGGAGAGGCCAGGCGAGATATTCACGCCAGTGCGCGAACGGATCAAGACGGCCAAGACGAAGATTCGCAAGCTGGGTGCCGATTATCTCGCCCACGCCCTGATCGATGCGGTGGTCGACAATTACTTCAGCGTCTTGGAGAACCTGGGGGAAAGGGTGGAGACCGTTGAAGAAGCGCTGGTGTCGGATCCGCGGCCGAACGCCCTGCGTGAGCTTCAGGTACTGAAACGGGAGATGATCTTCCTGCGCAAGTCCGTCTGGCCCCTGCGGGAGACGATAAGCTCGCTGGAGCGGACCGAATCGGCATTGATTGATGAGGCCACCAGGATCTACTTCAAGGACATCTATGACCATACGGTAACCATCATCGACACTATTGAAACCTTCCGGGATATGCTCTCGGGGATGCTGGACATCTACCTCTCCAGTGTCAGCAACCGTATGAACGAGGTCATGAAGGTCCTCACCGTCATTGCCACGATCTTCATGCCGCTTACCTTCATCGTCGGTGTCTACGGGATGAACTTCAAATTCATGCCGGAGTTGGAATGGACTTACGGATATCTCATGGTCTGGGCGATCATCATCGTCGTCTCCGTGACCATGGTTATCTACTTCCTGAGAAAAAAATGGTTGTGAAAGGCGACAGTTGCAGTTAAAATCGCCATCATTTTCAGCTAAGGAGAGTTGCGATGAATGTTTTCCAGGCCAGTGACATTGTAGAGATTGCCATCAGGATCGAAGAAAACGGCGCCGACTTTTACCGCTATGCGGTCCAGATCGCCCGGGATGAACAGACAAAGAACCTCTTCAGCGCCCTGGCCGAGGACGAGTTGGGACACGAGAAGGTCTTCCGCAAGATCTTCGCCACCATGGACAAATCGAACCCGCCGGAGACGTACGACGGCGAGTACGCGGGCTACCTGCACGACTACGTGGACAACAAGCTCATCTTCACGAAGCAAGCCATCGATCAAGAGCTGGCCAAGATTAAGGACACCAATGCCGCTCTGGAATTCGCCATCCGTCGCGAGCTGGATTCAATCACCTACTACCAGGAGATCAAGAGATTCGTCGATCCCGCCCAGCATGTAACCATCGACGCCGTTATCGCTGAAGAGAGAAAGCATTTCGTGAGGCTCTCCGAGACCCAGCGCAAGCTGTCCGCATAGGAGGGGCGCGCATGGCAAACATGGAGCTCACGAAGAAGGGCGACGTCTACGTCCTTACGCTCACCAACGGTGCCAACGCCAATACCCTCACCTCGGACGTGGCGGCGGAATACAACGCGGCCCTTGATGAACTGGAGGCGGCACAAGGAAATACGGCGCTGGTCGTTACGAGCAGCGACCCGAAATACTGGTGCAATGGGATCAATCTGGACTGGCTTATCACCCAACCGCCCGATTACTTCCCCTCGTTCGCATCGCTTTTGGACAGGTTATATCTGCGCTTTGCTCTGCTGGATATGCCCACGATCGGCTGTCTTACGGGCCACACCTACGCCGGCGGTGCCCTTCTGGCAACCACCTTCGATTTCCGTCTCATGCGGGCCGACAAGGGATTTTTCTGCTTTCCCGAGGTGAATATCAAGATCCCCTTCACGCCGGTGATGCATCGGATCCTGGAGCTTCTCCCCGACCGTCACGCCCTGGCGGAGTTACTGCTGACGGGCCGTCGCGTTGGTGGTGCCGAAGCCCTCTCTATGCAGATCGTCTCTGCCGTCTATCCTCTGGAGGAGCTTTTGCCCAAGGCGATGGAACTGGCGGGAGAGCTGGCCCAGAAAGATCGCCAGACCTATACGACGATCAAGAGGGGATTCCGGCATTTCCTCGTGGGGCTTTAGGGGCTACTTCTTCTTTTCGCGGCGCATCTTCTCCCACCAGGCCATCCTCTCGGAGATCATCTTCTCATACCCGCGGTCGGTGGGAATGTAGAACCGGCGCCCGCTGATCCTCTCGGGCAGGTACTCCTGGGGGGTGAAGGCGTCTTCAAAATCGTGGGCGTAGCGGTAGTCCTTGCCGTAACCCAACTCCTTCATCAATCTCGTGGGGGCATTTCTGATGTGCAAAGGTACGGGCAGTGTCCCCGTCTCCCCGATGACTCCCTTCACTTTTCCGTAACCGATATAGAGGGCGTTGCTCTTGGGCGCCGTGGCCAGATAGACGGCCGCCTGGGCAAGGGCGAGCTCTCCTTCGGGAAGACCGATGAATTGGAAGGCCTCCATGGCGTTGATTGCAATGGTCAGGGCCCGGGGATCGGCGTTGCCGATATCCTCGGAAGCGAAACGCACCATGCGCCGCGCAATATAGAGGGGATCTTCCCCTGCCTCGAGCATTCGGCCCAACCAGTAGAGGGTGGCGTCGGGGTCGCTCCCCCGCATACTCTTATGCAGCGCGGAGATGAGGTTGTAATGTTCTTCTCCTTGTTTATCGTACTGTAGGGCCTTTCTCTGAATGGCGTCTTCAACCTGCTTCCTGGTCAGTGTTCCACCCTTACTCTTCCCCTTGCGGGCCAGCAACGCCGCGGCCTCCAGCGTGTTTAGCGCTGTGCGGGCGTCGCCGTCGGCGCTCCAGACGATAA
>JAQULV010000389.1 GCA_028718405.1 Smithellaceae bacterium | reverse complement strand
CCGCAGACTCTTTTCGCACCCTCGATGGCATCGGGACCGCAGCAACGCGCGTCACCCTCCGCAGTTGTGACACCGAGGCACATGGTGATCCCCGCCGTCGTCCATCCTTCGCGCTGCAGCAGCAGCGCCGCGACTGAGGAGTCCACGCCGCCACTCATGGCAACAAGGACTTTCTTGTCCTTATGCGGCTTTCTGTAAGTAGTCATCCAACGCCTTTCTCAGCGCTTCCTCGGCCAAAACCGAGCAGTGCATCTTGATCGGGGGCAGTCCCCCCAAGGCCTGTGCAACGGCCTGGTTGGTGATCCTCCGCGCTTCCTCGATCTTCTTTCCCTTTACCAACTCCGTCACCATGGAACTCGTGGCGATGGCGGCGCCGCAACCGAAGGTCTTGAAGCGGGCATCGACGATCGTGCCCTCTTCCACCTTGATATACAGCTCCATGATGTCGCCGCAGACGGGATTCCCAACCCGGCCGATGCCGTCGGCATCCTCGATTTCGCCTACGTTCCGGGGATTCCGGAAGTGGTCCATTACCTTTTCGCCGTACACTTCCATCATTGTGCCTTCACTTTCTTCTTATACAGGGGCGATATGGCCCGCAGTTTTTCGACAATCGACGGCAGGACCGCCAGAACGTAATCGATCTCTTCCGCCGCGGTGTTTCTACCCAGAGAAAAACGCAGGGAACCGTGCGACAGCTCCGGGGGCAGCCCCATGGCACTCAGCACGTGCGACGGCTCCAGGCTCGACGACGTGCATGCCGAACCGGTCGAGCAGGCAATGCCCTCCATATCCAGGTTGAGCAGCAGCGACTCCCCCTCCACATAGGCAATCGAGCAATTGACGTTTCCGGGCAGACGCCGCTCGGGATGGCCGTTCAGCCGCACGTCAGAAATCCTCTCTCTGATCCCGGCGATCAGTCGGTCGCGCAACCGGGTGATTTTCTCCGCCTCTTCGTTCATACCGGCGACGGCTATTTCCAGGGCCTTGGCAAATCCGACGATGCCCGGCACGTTGTGCGTAGAGGCCCTGCGTCTTCGTTCCTGGTCTCCCCCATGGAGGAAGGACGCAAACTTCGCGCCTTTTCTGATAAAGATGATCCCCACTCCCTTGGGCCCATAAAACTTGTGGCCCGAGGCCGACAGGAGATCGACGCCCAGTTCATGCACGGCGACGGGTATATGCCCCAAGCTCTGCACGGCGTCGGTATGAAGGTAGATGCCTCGCGGTCTCACGATCTTTGCGATCGCGTCGATGGGTTGGATCGTCCCCACCTCGTTGTTGGCGTGCATCACCGAGACGATGATCGTTTTGTCGGTTAAGGCCTTCTTGACGTCGTCCGGATCAACTATTCCGTCGGCATCCACGGGAAGATAGGTTACGCTGAAACCGTTTTTCTCCAGGAAACGGCAGCTTTCCAGGACGGCATGGTGCTCGACGGCCGTTGTCACGATGTGGTTTCCCTCGCGATGCCTCGCCAAGGCCACGCCCTTCAGGGCGGCATTATCGCTCTCCGTCCCGCCGCTGGTAAAAATGATCTCCTCGGGACGGGCGCCGATCAGCGAGGCGACTTCCTCGCGGGCCGACTCTACAGCCTCCCGGGCCCTCTGCCCCGGACCGTTGAGGCTAGACGGATTGCCGAAGACCTCATCGAAATAAGGGAGCATCGTCTCTTTGACCACGGGGTCCACTGGCGTCGTCGCCGCGTGGTCCAGGTAAACGATCTTACGAGTATTGTCCATCACCGCTTTCCTGCCGTCCGCTTTTTATATCTCCGGGCTGATGGCCTGACCGGCCTTCTCCTTGTTCATCTGTACCAATTGCTCAAGCGTGATCCCGCGGAGTGTCTCGGAAATCTTTCCGCCCAGAAGGGCCCAGATATCGTGGCTGGCGCAGGTCGCCACCCGCGGGCAGACACTGGGGTCCTTCAGGCAATCGACCAGGCAATCACCCTCCAGGACGTCGATGATCTCCTTAAGCGTTATCTCTCCGGGTCTTTTCGCCAGCGTATAGCCGCCGTAAGCGCCGCGGACCGATTTGACCAACCCCACGCCTTTCAGCGGGATGATGATGAGGCTGAGATACTTCTCCGATATCTCCTCGTCCTTGGCGATATCCTTGAGGAAGACATTGCCCTGGCCGTAGTTCCTAGCCAAGGCTAGCATCAACCTTACCCCGTAACGTCCCCGCGTCGATAACTTCATCTCTCCCTCCGGAGTTAATCACTACCTTTACTATCGTTTTAGTAGTAATTAACCTGCGCCGGCATTTCTGTCAACAAAAAAATGATTATTTTCGCGGGCAAGGGCAGGAAAAATATTAGACTTCCCAAGCGACACCAAATAAGATATGAGAATTCCGGCGCTAAGGCGATCATTTCGGGACAGCTATTTTGAAAGATAGACCATGAAAAAAAAGGAAAAAACCGGGGGCGTGGTCCTCTCCGTTAACATCAGCGACAAGAAGGGCGTGAAGAAACACAACGTGGGCGAATGCCGGCTACTCGTACGCCACGGTGTGGAAAAAGACGCCCACGCCGGCGACTGGAACCGCCAGGTGAGCCTCCTGTCGCTCACCAGCATCGAAAAGATGCGGGGCAAGGGTTTGGAGATCAGCTACGGCGACTTCGCCGAGAACCTGACCGTCGACGGAATCGACGTCTTTCTCTTACCCATCGGGACCGTCCTGAAGATCGG
>JAQULV010000388.1 GCA_028718405.1 Smithellaceae bacterium | reverse complement strand
AAGATGGCCCCCGCCATCCGGAGACTTTACAACCAGATGATGGAACCACGCTGGGTGATCTCCATGGGGTCCTGCGCCAACTCCGGCGGCATGTACGACATCTACAGCGTCGTCCAGGGCGTGGACCTGATCCTGCCGGTGGACGTCTATGTTCCCGGCTGCCCGCCCCGCCCCGAGGCCTTCATGGAGGGGCTCCTACTGCTCCGCGATGCCGTGGGCCGCGAGCGGAGGCCCTTGAGCTGGACAGTGGGCTCCCAGGCGATTGAGAAAAGAGAGCGGCCGTCGCTCCGCGATCGGAAAAGGGAAGAGCGGTCCAGACTTTCGAGCCTGCGCCCGCCCGACGAGACGTAGACCGGCATTCCACCACCACCTCGCACGACAGGGGAAAAGATGGACAACACCTCCGACATCCTCCCGGAACTGACGCGCCGCTTCGGCGAAGCGGAGGTCTCGGACCAGCCGACCCGCGACGGGCTACCGACCTTCTGGGTTCCCAAGGAATCGGTAACAGACGTGCTGCGTTTTTTGAAAGAAGAGATTCCGAAGCCGTTCCGGACGCTCTATGATCTCACGGCGATCGACGAGCGGCTGCGCGAGAAGCGTCCCGCACAGCCGCCGGCCGCTTACACTTTGGTCTATCATCTGCTCTCCCACGATAGAAATGCCGACCTCCGCATCAAGACGGCACTTACGGAAAAAGACCTTAACGCTCCCAGCGTCTGCCCCCTGTGGCCGGCGGCGAACTGGTATGAGTGCGAGGTCTGGGACATGTTCGGGATTCGCTTTACCGACCACCCCCATCTGCGGCGGATCCTCATGCCTCCCACCTGGAAGGGTCATCCTTTGCGGAAGGATCACCCGGCCCGCGCCACGGAGCTCGGTCCCTTCTTATTTCCCGAAGAGAAGGAGGAGACGGAAGAGCGGGCCCTGCAGTTCCGTCCTGAAGACTGGGGAATGAGAAAGAAAGGCGCCCAGCGGGATTTAATGATCCTGAATCTCGGACCGCAGCATCCCGGCACCCACGGCCCCATGCGGATCGTCCTGGAACTCGACGGCGAAGTGATCTGCGATGCCGTTCCCGACATCGGTTACCACCACCGCGGGGCGGAGAAGATGGGAGAGCGCCAGTCCTGGCACACCTTCATCCCCTATACGGACCGCATCGATTATCTAAGCGGCGTGATGAACAACTTCCCTTACGTGATGGCCGTCGAAACGTTGGGCGGAATCGAGGTACCGCCGCGGGCCCAGATGATTCGTATCATGATGGCCGAGCTCTTCCGGATCATAAGTCATCTGGTCTGGTTCGGGACCTTCGTCCTAGATGTCGGAGCCATCTCGCCGGTCTTTTATACCTTCAACGACCGGGAGCGGGCCCTGCGCGTCGTGGAGGCGATCTGCGGCGGACGGATGCACCCCGAATGGTTTCGGATCGGCGGCGTCGCCCAGGATCTTCCCCGGGGCTGGGAGAATCTCTTCCGGGATTTCGTCGCCTACCTGCCGAAAAGGCTCAACGAATATGAAAAGATGATCATGGGAAACTCTCTCTTCAAAGGAAGAACCAAGGGGGTGGGCGCCGTCAGCCTCAGCGAGGCCATCGCTTGGGGAATGACGGGCCCTAACCTCCGGGCCTGCGGCTTCGCCTGGGATTACCGGAAGGTCCGCCCCTACTCGGGCTACGACCAGATACAATTCGATATCCCCACCGCTGTGGACGGCGACTGTTACAGCAGGGCCGCGGTCCGCGTCGAGGAGATGCGCCAGAGCCTCCGGATCATCGAGCAATGCGTGGAGAAGATGCCGGACGGTCCCTACATGTCGAGCCATCCGCTGGCCGCGCCCCCGCGGCGCAAAGAGATGCTTGAGGATATCGAGACCCTGATCAACCACTTCCTCGGCATGTCTTGGGGTCCTGTGATCCCGGCGGGCGAGGCGGCCTGCGGGATCGAGGCGCCCAAGGGAAACGTAAGCTACTACCTGATCAGCGACGGCAACACCTGTTCCTACCGGACGCGGATTCGGACGCCATCTTTCGCCCACATCCAGATGGTGCCGCTGCTGTCGAAGGGACACATGATCGCCGATCTCGTCGCCATCTTAGGAAGCATCGATTTCGTCCTGGCCGATGTGGACCGCTGAAACATGGGAAAACCAACAATGCTTTCTGAAGACGAAAAACAAAAGATAAGGGCTGAGCTTCTCGCCCACGAGCGGCCGGCCGCGGGTGCTCTGGACGCCTTAAAGATCGTCCAGCGCCGACAGGGATGGGTCTCCGACGAGGCGATCGTCGAGTTGGCGCCGTTTCTTAACATGACTCCCGCCGAGCTCGACGCCGTCGCCACCTTCTATCCCTTTATCTTCCGGCACCCTGTGGGGAGACACGTCGTCTACATCTGCGACGCGGTGAGCTGCTGGATATCGGGCTACGAAGGGATTCTCGCGCAGTTGAAAAACATTTTGGGAATCGCCCCGGGCGAGACAACGGAGGACGGGCGCTTCACGCTCCTGCCTGTCTCCTGCATCGGCGCCTGCGACCGCGCGCCCGCCATGATCGTCGACGAGGACCTCCACGGAGAGCTCACGGCCGAAAAGATCGCCGTGATCCTGGAGCGCTATCAATAGGTGCAAAGGTGGGATATCCGCTCACGAAGAATATGAGACCCGACGGCACGGCCCCCTCGATAGAGGAGTACGAGGCGG
>JAQULV010000387.1 GCA_028718405.1 Smithellaceae bacterium | reverse complement strand
CAGGCTCTTTGCCACCCTGGACCCCAAGAGCTCACGCCTGCGCTTCCCCCGCGAGCGCGAAGCGATCATCACCGATACCGTGGGTTTCATCCGAGACCTGCCGCGCGAACTCTTTGCCGCCTTCCGGGCGACACTTGATGAGCTGAAGGAGGCCGACGTCCTTCTCCATGTGATCGACGCCGCCAATCCCAACTTCGAGTCTCACATCGCATCGGTGGAAAGGGTATTGGAAGAATTGGGCGTAGCCGGAAAACCGACGATCAGCGTCTTCAACAAAGAGGACCTCGTCTCCGATAAAGCGACCCTGGCCAACCTCTGCCGCCACTATGGAGCTCTGGCCGTTTCGGCCCTCCATCCGGAGACGCTTAGTCCTTTGCTGGAACGTCTGGAGGAGACGATCAACAGAAGTACCGGGAACGGATTCTCACAGGATCAGGAATAACGGCCCCCACGCGACTGCGTCCACCAGTCGTGTCCACAAAATCAAGATAACCCTGAGCAGATCTTGCAGAAAAAATAGTATTGCCGCGCCGGATCTTCCTTACATCACTCCTTTGTACCAGCCGCCATCGATCTGAATCGCCGCTCCGGTGATGTAGCCGCTCTTTTCGGAGGCGAGGAAGGTGACGAGGGCCGCGAACTCCTCCGGCGTTCCCAGTCTTCCCATGGGGATCGCGTCGGTCCAGCGTTTGATCACTGCCTCGGGAGTTGTGTTTTCCTTCTGGGCGACCGTCTTGGCCAGATTACGGACGCGGTCGGTGAGTGTGTAACCGGGGCAGACGCTGTTGACGGTTACGTTGAAAGGTGCGAGCTCCGTCGAAAGCGTCTTGGCCAAGCCGATGACGCCCATGCGGATCGTGTTGGAAAGGATCAAACCGTCGATGGGCTGCTTGACGGAGATGGAGGTCATGTTGATGATCCGGCCCCAGCGTTTCGCTTTCATAACCGGCACCGCCTCACGCGTCATGGCGATGGTCGAAAGGAGATTCAGGCGGAAGCCAAATTCCCAGAGGTCGTCTTCGATTTCGAGAAATGTTTTGCTGGGGGGGCCGCCGGCGTTGTTGACGAGGACGTCGATTGTTCCGAAGTGATCTATCGCCTTCCGGACGAACGCGCTTGCCTGCGCGGTATCGGACACGTCCGCCGGGATGGCCAGGACCTTATTTCCCGTTTCCTGCTCAATCATGCGTGGCGTTTGGGCGAGGTATTCGTCTTCCAAGGCACCGATGGCGACGTTCGCGCCTTCGCGGGCCAGCTCCAACGCTACCGCTCTGCCCAGCCCCATGCTGCCGCCGGCGATGACGGCCACCTTCCCCTTCAACCCTAAGTCCATAGCCTCTCCTGAATTATTCGAAAGAATGATTATGAAGATCGATCCGATGCGGCCGATCCTGCCATAGTCCAGACGGGCCGGTAAGACCTCTGTCCCGTACCGTTTCATCATTAGCAGATGGTGGCGCTAAAATCAAATTGCCTATTGACAGGTACGGCATTTTACTTTATCTTTCGCGAACTAAGTGAGTGGAGTTTCCTGAAAATGACGGTTAAAGGAAGAAGAGAATCAGTACTATTAAACCTCCTGGGCTTGCGCCTCTCTCTTCTTCTGGTGGGCTTGTACCCACCGCCCGGCGTTTTTAGGAGAAGCTAGTACATAGAAAACGAAAGATCCTAAAAAAAGGCCATGGGCGGAGAGTCCATGGCCTTTTTTGTTGAGGGAGAATTTATGCACGAAGTGATATGGCACGGGCGGGGCGGACAAGGCGTAGTCATCGCCGCGCAGATCCTGGCGGAATCCGCCTATCTCCAGGGATTCAAAGGGGTGACCTCGGCACCGACCTTCGGCCCGGAAAGGAGAGGGGCGCCGCTTACCGCTTCGACGAAGATATCACAGCACCCTATCCGGAGTTTTGCCCAGATCGAGCATCCCGATATTGCCGTTGTCCTCGATCCATCTCTATTTAAGGTCGTGAACATCGTGGGTTCCCTGAAAGAGAAGGGACTTCTGATCGTGAATACCCCCCTGCTGCCGGAGGAGTTGGGGATAGAGGGGTGTTTTACCATCGCCACCGTCGACGCCGTCTGCATAGCCCTGAAACACCACCTCCTGAAGGAGGGGGCTCCGCTCGTCAACACACCGCTTCTGGGGGCCTTTGCCAAGGCCTCTGGTCTGGTATCACTTGAGTATATCGAGAAAGGTTTGCGGCTCAAGCTCTCCGGTGGCAAGGCCACGGCCAACATGCTGGCCCTCAAGGCCGCCTACGAGGAGACGAGGGTCAAACAGATATAGTTATAACGTGAGAGGTTGAACTAACACCATGAAGGATAAGGATAAAGATAAAGACGACAATATCTCCGCCATGTGTTCCCCGGCGGAAGGCGAGGCGGGAAATACCGGGGATTGGCGCGACTTGCGACCGATCATCGACCACGCCAAGTGTATCCCTTCAGTGAAAAAAAAGGCGGCCTGTTACCTCTGCTGGCTTTACTGCCCCGACGGGGTGATCAAGGCGGGCATCCCCGTGGAGATCGATCTTATCTACTGCAAGGGTTGCGGGATCTGCGCCGAGGAGTGTCCTGCCAAAGCGATCACGATGGTCAACGAAAATGAGGTGTGCGGCAATGGCTGATGTTCAGATTCTTACCGGCAACCAGGCTGCGGCCCAGGGTGTCAAGCTTTGCAATATCCAGGTGGTCTCGGCCTA
>JAQULV010000386.1 GCA_028718405.1 Smithellaceae bacterium | reverse complement strand
AAAGAAAGGACGCGCCCAAGCGATCATTACCAACAGTGGCAATGCCAATGCCGCGACGGGCGAGGAAGGCTACCGCCATGCCGTCGCTATGGCGCGAGCTGCCGCCGGAGCCTTGGGAATCCGCGAGGAGCTTGTTCTGGTCGGGTCCACCGGCGTGATCGGGCACAGCCTTCCCATTGGAAAGATTGAAAAAGCCATGGGGCGTCTTGTGGGTGGGTTGAGTGTAGAGGGACTGCCCTGCGCGGAGGAGGCGATCATGACGACGGACCGCTTCCCCAAGATGGCGATCCGCAGGGAGGTGATCGGCGGTAAGGAAGTAACGCTTTGCGGGATCGCTAAAGGGGCGGGGATGATCTAGCCAAATATGGCCACGATGCTTTCCTACTGCCTGACCGATGCCGATATCGAGCAAGAGACGCTGGAGCGCCTCTTTCGTCGCGCCGTGGGTGCCAGCTTCAATGCCATTAGCGTTGACGGCTGCATGAGCACCAACGATACCGCGCTCATCCTGGCGAACGGTATCGCCAAGAACAGGGAGATCAAGGGAAACACGGCGTCGGCGCTGGTTTTTGGAAAGATGCTGGAGGAGGTGCTGCGCGAGCTCGCGCTGGCCATGGTGAGAGATGGCGAGGGGGCGACCAAGACCGTCGATATCACCGTAGAAGGGGCAAGAACAGGGGCCGAGGCCCGTCGTATTGCTTACGCCGTTGCCAATTCCAATCTCGTCAAGACCGCCTTCTTCGGCGGTGATCCCAACTGGGGACGGATCATCTCCGCCGCCGGCGCGCAGGGGATCAACCTGGACGTCCCGCGCGTGAGGCTTTTTTTCGAGGACCTTGAGGTCTTCGCCGGTGGGATGGGGATTGCGCAGCCAGTGCGCAAGCTGCGCGAGGTCATGGCGAAAGATTACATCAGGCTGCGACTTGCAGTGGGTAAGGGGAAGGGAACGTTCCGCATCTTTACCTCCGATCTCGGCTTCGATTACGTAAAGATCAATGCCCATTACCACACCTAGCGCGTCTCACGGAAGAGGAAGCGTCCATTTAGGTCATTTTCTTACGTCTTTTCATCTTTTTTGTTGCTAATCAAAGATGTTTGTGTTAATTCTCGCCGGATTTCACACATCCGCTGATCGGCCGGGCGTTGCCCCGTTTCAGGGGTTCCCGTCGAGTGGACGCGGATGGAGGAAAAAACAAACAAGGAGTTGTCTATGTCTACCATTTCTATGAAGTCATTGCTGGAAGCGGGCGTCCATTTCGGTCACCAGACCAATAAATGGAACCCGAAGATGAAACCCTATATCTTCGGGGCGCGCAATGGGATCTACATTATCGACCTGCAGCAGACCGTCGAGATGTTCAAGGGTGCCTATCAGTTCATCGTCGATACCGTCGCCTCGGGCGGCGAGATCCTCTTCGTCGGGACGAAGAAACAATCCCAGGAAGCGATCCGTGAGGAAGCGGAGAGATGCGGCATGCCCTACGTCAACGAGAGATGGCTGGGCGGCATGCTGACGAACTTTGCCACCATCAAGAAGAGCATCGATCGTCTGAACACCTTAGATGGAATGTTTGAAGACGACAGCATCAAGGCGTTTCCGAAGAAAGAAATCGCTAAGCTCCGCAAGGAGAGGGACAAACTCTTGAAAGTCCTGGGCGGGATCAGAAAGATCAAGGGCGCCCCCGGTGGACTTTTCATCGTTGATCCGAAGCGTGAGCAGATCTCCATCTCCGAGGCCAGGAAGCTCTCGATACCTATCTGCGCCATCGTCGACACGAACTGCGATCCTGACGATATCGACTACATCATCCCCGGAAACGATGACGCCATTCGCGCGATCAAACTCTTTTCCATGCGCATCGCCGATGCCGTGCTGGAAGGAAAGAGGGTCTTCGAGGAAAGGATTCAGGCGCAAAGCGATAAGGCAACGGGAGAAGTGGTAGCGACAACGGGTGAGGACGTAGAAGCCGATGTTCCCGAAAGCATCGAGACGAAAGAACTTAACGATACGGCCGAACCGACGACCGACGTTGAATAGCAGGAGGTAAGTAAATTGGAAATCACATCTTCAATGGTAAAGCAGCTGCGCGACAAGACGGGCGCCGGGATGATGGACTGCAAAGAGGCGCTGGTCGCAGCGGCCGGCGATTTTGACAATGCCATCGATTACCTCAGGAAGAAGGGGATGTCGGCCGCGACGAAGCGCTCATCGAAGGCAGCGAAGGACGGGACGATCGCGAGTTACATCCACATGGGCGGCAAGATCGGCGTTATGGTGGAGCTGAACTGCGAAACGGACTTCGTTGCGAAGACCGACGATTTTCAGGCGCTGGCGAAGGACCTGGCGATGCATGTGGCGGCCTCAAATCCGCTTTATGTGACCGCTGAGGAGATTCCGGTGGAAGTCCTGGAGCGTGAGAAGGAAATCTACAAGAGCCAGGCCGCGGCCGAGAAGAAGCCCGAAAAGATCTGGGACAAGATCATCGAGGGGAAGCTCCGCAAGTACTATGAAGAGGTATGCCTCGTCAATCAGCCTTTCATCAAGGACCCTGACATCACGGTGGAGACCCTGGTGAAGAACTTGATCGCCAAAACCGGCGAGAACATCATCGTCAGGCGCTTTGCGAGATTTCAGCTCGGCGAGGAGCTAAAGAAATAGCGTTAACGTTAACGTCACGAGGTCAAGTGGAAAAGGCTGCGTATAAGA
>JAQULV010000385.1 GCA_028718405.1 Smithellaceae bacterium | reverse complement strand
GTATTCCCTTCCCCAGTTCGGATTTTGCGTGCATGCGGGCGTCAGCGCGGTTAGGAAGCGCATGAGGCAGGTATTGCAGCGCGAGCACCGGACGATATCTTTTGGATGTCCGGCCATAAGCTTGTTCACATATTCTGGATCGCAGTAAAGCTGTCTGCCCATGGCCTGGAGGTCGTACTTGCCTTCGGCGATGTTCTTTTCTATCTTGATTGGATCGTGCTGAGAGGACACGATCACCGGAATCTTGAGCGCCTTCTTGAACGCCTCCCCATGCTCGGGGATATGCCTGGCCCGGTCCATGTCCGTGATGAGGTGCCCGGCTTCCTCATAGCCAGCCCCGTCAGACAAACTGATATAATCAAGACCAAGAGCCTCAAGGTCCTTGGCGACATCGATCATCTCTTCCTCCGTCAGGCCGTCCTGCATATGTTCTTCCGCACTGATCCGGCATCCAACAGCAATTCCCGGACACGCATAGCGGATCTGTTCGGCGACTTCGATCAGGAAACGTTTGCGGTTGCGCCATTCTCCACCGTACATGTCCGTACGTTTATTGGAGAGAGGTGAGAGAAATTGATGTTCGAGATATCCATGGGGTGCGTGAATCTCTATGGCATCGAACCCGCAAATGACTGCCAGCTGACAGCTATTGGCGAATTCCTTCTGTTCGCTGTGGATTTCTTCAATGGACATCTCTCGCGTCATCGGCCCTGTCATGAAGTACCGTGGATATTCCATAAGACCATAAAGATCGGAGAGATGGTTGGGCGTCTTTTCCGCTGCTATTTCATAAGGCAAACCGGCCGTTGCCGCCGGGGCCAGCGCATGGTGATCATAGGAGTGGCCTTGTCTTCCAAAACCAATGCTCATTTGGGCCGCAATCCTTGATCCAAAATAGTGAACCCTGTCGGTCAGGTTGCTCATTCCCAGCATATGTCCCTGGTGGTAGAGATGCGGATTCCTGCCGGCAGGCCACTCTCCACCCAGCCTAGTGCCAAAAATCGCACCCGTTGTGATCAGTCCGGTACCGCCTTTCGCCCGGGCTCCAAAATATGCAATATACTGCTCTCCGACTTCACCATTCGCTCCGGATAACGCCTCGTTCATCGGAGCCATAACGATCCGGTTCTTCAGCTCGATCGGCCCGACCTTGATGGGCTGCAAGATGTGACTAAACTGGTTCTGTTTCTTTTTCTCCTCCGTCATTGGTTCTTCCTCCTTTTTTCTTTCTAGCTATTCAATATGCACTCCGATTAACGTCTCACTGCCCTTTGCATCACTTCCACTTCATCAGAGATTCAACAGATCCATGCCGCCGGTTACCGGAATTGCCGCCCCGGTGATATAGGACGATGCCTCCGAAGCCAGGAAGGCAACCACCGACGCGATCTCTTCCGGACGTCCTAAACGCTTCAAGGCGGTACCTTTCTTGATCCGTTCCGTCATCATCTCGTCATAGAGCTGAACGGACTCGGTGGCGATAAAGCCGGGACATACCGCGTTGACGTTGATCCCACATCTCCCCCCTTCGACCGCCAGCGATTTGGTGAACCCGATGAGGCCCGCCTTGGTGGCACCGTAAGAAGGCTGGAGAGAAGCTCCCATAAGGGCAGCTACCGAGGAAATATTGATGATGCGCCCCCAGCGCTTTCGCACCATCCCCGGCCACACGGCCTGACAGCAATTAAAAGCCCCCGTGAGATTTACGCCGAGATCGCGGCGCCATAATTCCAACTTCTGCTTATCGAATCTCTCCAAATTGTCCATGACGGCGGCATTGTTCACCAGGATGTCCACGCTTCCCAACTCCGCCTCCACGGACTTCATAACCTTTTCCACTTCATCTCTGTCCGTTACATCCATCTTGAAGGCGCAGCTTTTAGATCCCATAGATCGCACCTGCTCCGCCCCCGAGAGCGTCTTTACCGCACCATCCTCTGCAAAGTGAGCAGCCAGCACGCTGTACTTCTCCAGCTCATCCTTGTCGTACTCTTGTTCTTCTACCAGGATGTCCGTCAGGGCAACGTCGGCACCCGCCCTTCCCAGCGCTAGAGAGATTGCGAAACCCAACCCCCGCGATGCGCCCGTCACTAGAGCAACCTTTCCCTTAAGATTTGTCTCCACGACTTTATCCTCAGTACCAGCCCCACGTCTCGGCCGCTTCATAGAGGGCCCGGACGTTTTCGACCTTGGCATTAGCGGGCAGGGAACAACCCGAGGACAGAATGAAGCCGCCGTCCTTGCCCACCGTCTCGATGAGACGCCGACAGTAGCCGAGCACATCGTCGCGGGAACCTAACGCTAACAACTCGGCCGGGACGTCGCCCATGATGCACATGTGCCTGCCCAGTATTTCCTTAGCCGCGGTGATATCGGATTTGCCGTCCAGTTCGAGGATGCACCGCTGGGCGGGAAAGCGCAGGAAGAGATCGAAGAACTTGGTCCAGTTTGTGTCACAGTGAAGGATAGGAGTTATACCCGCCTTCACAAATCTGTCGATCGTATATTCCAGATCGGGAAGAACGAGCGTCTCGAAATTGCGCCGCGAGAGGAAGTCTGCCGAAGCTCGCGACATGCCTAGGAAGACCCTGGGGACGCCGCAGAGGCGCGCGGAGACGATAGCGAGATCGGCCATTCCTTTGGCCCATACCCTGCCGGCTGACACGATCGCATCCTGCCGTTTGAAGGTATCGGCGCTCATGGCCGTGATACC
>JAQULV010000384.1 GCA_028718405.1 Smithellaceae bacterium | reverse complement strand
CGGTTGATCGGCTTGAAGATGAAAGCGTTGGAAAGCGGATCGTCCACCATGTTCATGACGAAGGCCTCGACACCGTCGCGCTGGGGCAGGTAGGCGCCATACCCTCTTTTCGCGAAGACTTCGTCGATGGCCGCCATGGTCTTTAGTTCCTCCGGACAGAAGAGCGGCCCCGAAAGGTAGACCTTCCTGAGGGCCTTTCCCGTGTCAGCCGCCGATGTTCGTATCTCCGTCTCCGCGTAGATGCCGGCAATCTCTTTCAGGATGCTGACAATCTCCTCGTCCTTCGCCTCGGACAAACGCCGACTTTTCAGGAATGCGGAGATGGCACTGCCCGCAGCCAAGATCTCCTTGAGCCGAGGAGGCAAGTCTATTCCCGCTGGGTTTCCCTTTACAGCGGCGGCCCTCTCCAACTCCCCGGGAATCTTCCGCATGGCGTTCACCGTCCGGAAACGGACGGTGAGACCGGTGATCATCGAGTTGTCGTTTCCGTGAAAGGTGCTGCGGTTGTCGTTCTTGTAAATAGCCAGCGGCTTCCCCGTCGCCCAGGCAAGCGCCGTTTTGAAGACGCTTCCCTCCTCGGGAACCCGGCCGTTCATGACGTAAAGGAGGGCGTCGCGGCCGGCGATGATCTGGTAACACTCCGAGGCGAAGATCGCCTTTCTCAAAAGCAGCGCCTGTTCGCCGTCAAAAGCTCCCGCCGCTTGGAGGCGTAGGAATCGATCTTCGATCCCGTCGCGGTGCGGAAGATAGACGTCATAGCCCGCAGTTGCGAGGAAGGCCGCGATCTCTTCCAGAGACTGTCGCTCCTCCGGCGCATAAAAGGAGCCGCTCAGATAAGTTTTCATTCCCTCTCCCCTCTTCTCTCGTGCCTGGAACGCTACCAAATCATCTTGAACGCGTCTGAAATTGCAAGATGCTTTTGTCGGGCGAATTTATCTTTGCAGTCGGCGGCGCCAGATAGGAGTCTTCGTCCCCGGGCCAAAGAAGCCATCGATCTCGCCCACCGGCTCTCCGGCAATGCCTGTATAAAATTGCCACGCCGTTTCCCGATAGCGGGGATTACTCGACCATATTATTTCCACCCAGCCGCCCTCCGCCGCCCGACTGAAGAGCTTCGTAAGCAGTGTCGTGCCCAGGCCCTGGCCGCGGCAACCGGGCGAGAGAAAGGCTGTCGCCAGTCCCGCCGCCTTCGCGTGCGGCGTCGATCGGAAAGAATTCATCCTTTCGTCCAGAGCGCCGAAACCCATAACGCCCACTACCCGGCCCTCATCGTTTCTGGCCACCAGGTAGACACCGGCGATCCTTCCTTCGAGATGATCATCGAGCCGCAACATAATCGAGTCGACCTCCTCCTCAATGACGCAGCCGTCCTTGCGCACCCACGTCCGCACTAGTGCCGTCAAGTCGCCCAGATCATCCCGTGTCATATCGGTAATCGTGAAACTCATCGCTTTGCGCCCAATTTATTTAGGACCGGATTCCCGCCGCAGTTCACCTCTTTCGGGACAGGGCGGGAATAACGGTCGTTGCAGTAATCGAGACTCTACCAGGAATCGGGCTCTTTGTCCTCAACATTGTGGGCGCGTGTTTTTTGAAACCGGTTTATTTTTCCATTCGGTTGTGCTTATATGACACCGGTTAGGCCTTTTCGGCCCATCCTGTGACAGCAGATGAAAAAAGTCAGTCCTTCCCAGAGCACACGCGCTAAATCCGCAGCCACGCGGCGTCGCGCGTCTGTTCCGAAAGATCAGAGTGAAGACCTCTACAGAACGCTTGCCAACAGTTCCCAGGTCGGCGTGTACATAATCCAGAACAACCGCTTCCGTTTCGTGAACCCCCACATCCAGAATTACGCGGGCTACGGTGAAAAGGAAATGCTCGCCATGGACCCAGTCAGCATCATCCATCCCGGCGACCGAAAGACGGCCGTGAAGAACGCCGTGGCGATGCTGAAAGGGGAACGCGTTTCGCCTTACGAGTACCGGTTGGTGACGAGCGCCGGCCAGATCAAATGGATCATGGAGCGGGTGACTTCCGTTATCTTCAATGGAAGGAGGGCGATCCTGGGGAACTCCATGGACATCACGGAGCAGAAGGAGGCGCGTAAACGCCTGGAAGAGTTGGCGGCGCTGGAATCGTCGATTCTCGACGCCATCCCACAGGCGATCGTGGGTCTGCACAATCGAAAGATCATCTTCGCGAACAATGCCGTCAGCGGCGTCTTCGGCTGGCAGCCCGAAGAGCTGATCGGCAAGAGCGTGACGGTCTTCTACCGCAACGAAGAAGAGGCCAACGAAATTGGCCATCGCTTCTACTCCACGCTGAAGAGCCAGCGCACCTTCTACACGGAATTCTACTGCCGAAGGAAGGACGGGCGCGACATCCTCTGCCGAATGCGCGCCGCACGGATCGGCGACAAGTTGCGGGAGCGCCGCATCGTCGTCACCTACGACGACATCACCTTGCAGAAGCGCGCCGAGGAAGAACTGGAGCGCTCGCGCGAGCAGCTCCGTAATCTCTCCGTCTACCTGCAATCGGTGCGCGAGAAGGAAAGCACCCGCATCGCCCGAGAGATCCACGACGAACTGGGGCAGTCGCTTACCGCCCTCAAGATGGACCTCTCCTGGATGGGAGGTCACCTACCCGCGCGCAGCAAGGATCTGATCGACATGTCCCGGCGGATGGCCACGCTGGTCGACACGACCATCGACAGCG
>JAQULV010000383.1 GCA_028718405.1 Smithellaceae bacterium | reverse complement strand
GCCCTCGGCCACTACGAAGAGCGACGATCCTTCTTCCTCTTGGGCAACAACGATCTCCTTGGCAGCGAACGTCCGCTCCATCATGGTATCGACCACGTCCTGCAGAGACTCCCGGCCCAGGACATCGAAGAGGTCGATCCTGCCGACAAGCCGTTCCTTTACGGGCCTTTTTTCGAGCGAAAGCTCCGCCGCCGTAATGTTGTGTTGATCGACGCGGTTGTATGAGAGATCGATCCCCGCAATCTGGAGGTGGCGGAGGATGGCCTCGTGGGCGGTCTTAACCACCTGACGATGTTGCGCATAGTCGCCGATATAGATCCGGGCGCACCACAGGACGCCGCGTTCGGTGAACCTCATGAGCGTAATCTTGGGAGCGGGGTCCTTCATGATTCCCGGCGTGCTTTTCATGGCTGCGGCGAACACCCTTTTTACCCGCTCGGGAGGAATAGTGTGGCTCAGATAGACCTGAATGTCGGTCCGGTAGTGGCGTTGCGGGATGCTGAAGTTGACGAACTTCATCTTGGCCATCTCACTGTTCGGGATGATGATGATTTCCTCGGCCTTCGTGAGTAATCGCGTCGCTCGCCAGTTGACCTCCACAACCTTGCCGGTAAGGAACCCCAGCGGCCGCGTCTTCATTTCGATCTCCAGCCAATCGTCGATGCTGTAGGCCTTCTCCAGGCTGAGCGCTACCCCGGAGAAGACATCGGAGATCATCCTGGTTACGGCCAGGCCGATGACGGCCGCCATGACGCTGGAACCGGCGACTAGTCCCGAGATCGGGGCCTTGAAGACGAAGGAGAGGGCGAGAATCAGGATGATGAAATAAACGGCGATGTAGATAATGTCCTTGAGCAGTTTGGGGAGCGGCCTCCCCAGTCTCTTCTCCCACCATCCCCACAGAAAAGCATCGAAGATGCCGTTGATGAGGAGCCCGAGGAAGAACCAGACCACAATGGCGAGGGTGATCTCGATGGTCTTCACCGGCCACGCCCAAGGCAAGGCGGGCATAAACTGCATCAGGCTCTCTTGATTCGCCGCGGCGACGGCGGCTAGGGCGAACAGGGCTGTACGGATGGCAAGCTTTTTCATCGGCGTTGTCGACAAGGATCGGCTCCTCAAGTTTTATCGGGGTAAGATGTCGAATGACGACGGCAGGGAATATCCCAGGAAGGAAATAATTTCAAGCCCTTTCTTCCCACGGGGACACTCCCCGCATATGCCGGCGCTCTTTCTCGTTTCTGTAAAGTCTCTATCCGACTAAGCGAGCTCCGAAGTGCATTGGGGACAGCGCGTCGCCTTGATATTGATCGTCGAAAGACAGTGGGGACAGTCCTTCATCGCCGGTCCTTTCTCCTCTTCCTGACGCCTTCGCAAACGATTGATCGTGCGCACCAGCAGGAAGACGGCGAAAGCCACAATCAGAAAGCTGATCACCGCGTTGGCGAACAGACCGAAGTTCATCGTGACGGCCCCGGCCTTCTTCGCCTCGGCGAGCGAGCTGTAAGGCCCGCCCATGGCTCCTTCTTTGAGCGTCAGATAGATGTTGGAGAAATCGACATTCCCCAGGATGAAGCCGATCGGGGGCATGATGATGTCGTCGACCAGAGATTTGACGATTGACCCGAAGGCGGCGCCGATAATGATACCGACCGCCATATCCACCACGTTGCCGCGTACGGCGAACTCCCGAAATTCCTTAAACATGGTATCTCCTCCTTGGTCTTTGCCTTACGGCAGGGTGACGGTGGCCGTGAGATAGGAGAACGTATCGGAAGGAAGTCCCCAAACCGATTGGGCGATGTTGCCAAATCGCTTGTTCAGCTCCTTCTGCGGATACCAGGGATCAGGCTGAACCGTAACGGGTGTCTTGGGTGCAGCAGCCGCCACCGCGGGAAGGAACCAATCGGGCCTTTCGCCGGGCATATAGACCCGCCAGTTCTGCTGGTCGGTATTGAAGACGACGCGTCCCGTCTGGTCGGAGGCGATGAGCATCAGCCCGAAACTGCCGCCGCGGCGTCCGCCGACGGTGAAGACGTCGCCGTTCTTCAACGTCGCCTGCGCCATAAAGGCCGGCTGGGGTGCCTCGTCGCCGCGCGTTTTGAAAGAAGGCTCATAGCGCCGCAGCGGCACACCGTTCAAATAGACATCGGCGTCATCGGCCATGTGCCAGTAGATGGTTACGGGCACATCTTTCGCTGCGGTCGCGGCAGACATGCCGAAGGGATTCTCATCGAAGGAAATGCCGAGGATATCTTCCTTGTTCACGGGAACGTTAATGACCCGGCCGTCTTTCAGGAAGACCGTCATGGCGCCACAGACAACACTCGCGGCGGCGAAAAGGGCAACTATAGCCAACAGGGCGATCCGTAGATACGTACCTCTTCTCTTCATAGCAGGTTCCTCCTTCTTGGCAAAAGATGGTTCTTCCTGGAACGGTGCGCCGGCATGTCGGCGCCTTTCTTCCTGGTTGTTACAGGACGATGACGCCGGCGTCGGTGGAACCCATGACGCGGCCCTTGTCCTGGACCTGCCTGCCGTTGATGAAGACAGCCTCAATCCCTGCGGGCGCCATGTTCGTCTTCGTCAGCGTATTGTTATCGCGGATGAGCCGCGGATCGAAGACGGTGATGTCGGCGGCCAGCCCTTCCTTCACGTAGCCGCGGTCCTTGACGCGATAACGTGCCGCCGTGGCGCCCGTCATCTTGTAGACGGCCTCCTCCAAGCGGACGCTCTTC
>JAQULV010000382.1 GCA_028718405.1 Smithellaceae bacterium | reverse complement strand
ATCCCGCTGGCAGGCGATGCGTTGGTCCCGGGGATACTGGTCATCTATAGCGCCACCCCGGGCGCCTTCGACGGGGAGGAACGGGAACTGCTGTGCGACCTGGCAAAAGATACCGCCTACGGCATGTCTGCTCTCGCTACAAAGAAAGAAAGGGACAGGTTCTGCTTGGCCCTAGAGGAATCAGGGCAGAAGCTGATGAAGACGATGGACAGCACCATCCTCGCCATATCAGCCGTCTGCGAAGCGAGAGATCCATACACGGCCGGCCATTCGCGGCGCGTGGGCCAACTGGCCTCGGCAATTGCCGCCGAAATGTCATTTGACGAGCATACCGTGCAAGGAATCAGCGTGATCGGGTATCTGCACGATATCGGCAAGATGGTGGTTCCGGCGGATATCCTCAGCAAACCGGGAACGCTCAGCGATACCGAATACAAGATCATCAGAACCCACAGTCAGGTAGGCCACGACATCCTGGCACATATCGACTTCCCCTGGCCGGTCGCTGCGGTGATCCTTCAACATCATGAGCGCTTGGACGGTTCAGGCTACCCGCAGGGTCTCACCGACGATGCCATTCTTCCTGAAACCCGCGTCCTGGCCGTGGCCGATGTGGTGGAATCGATGTCCTTCCATCGCCCGTACCGGCCTTCTCTGGGGATTAGAACCGCGTTGGAGGAAATCACGAAGGGAAGCGAAAAATTATACGACCCACGCGTGGTGAAGGCTTGCCTTAAAGTCCTTGACACCGGCAACTTCACCTTTTGCGACTGACCGCGGATCTGTTTCGGAACGGTGCGACGAAGGCCGGAGACTAGAACCTGACGTCAATGGAGATGCCGCCGTTGTAAGCGGCCCCCCCGAGCTTCACGACCTCGCCCGTTGCCGCCTTTCGGTATTCACGGTCGACGAGCCAGTGATATTGAAACATGAACTGAACGCTGAAGGCCTTATCCCACCACCCCTTCGGGTCATGCAGTCCCACCTCTCCGCCGACGGTAAAGATATGACGGTCGTTGTCCAGGAAATTGGAGACCCCCGTCTGCTCCGGCACCGGTGACTTCCAGAAACCGTATCCGGCCCGGATGGTCACATCTCCTCGGTATCCCAGCCCCAGACCGGCTCCGGAGAGGATCTTCTTTTCGATCCCGATGCGCGGTACATAGGTATCTTTGAATCCCGGATCGGGCGACTCGTGAAAGACGTCGAGAAATTTCGACCAGTGCATATAGGTGAGATCGCAACTGACGAGAAGATCACCGGGGAAACGATAAGACACGCCGCCCGCCCACTGCTCAGGGCTGAAGTAGTGGGCGAAGTGATGGTAGTATTCAAAGTTGAGGTCGGTGGGCAGGCCGATCTCCGGTACCACCCTGATCTTGATGAGGTTGTTGCCGTAATCGTCCATGTAGAGCTCGCCGCGGTACGTGAACCCCACGATCATTCCCGCCGACGGTTTTAACTGGATACCGACGATGGGAGAGACGGTAATCATCGTTGTCTGCTGCTCGCCCAGGGCGGAATCGATGGCCACCGCTTGACCCTGTCCCGCATAGGCGCCCAGCAGTCTCACCAGATCGTCGCTACGGATGTAGGCCTCGCCCGCCGTATCGGTCTTGAGTTCGAGCAGGATATTGGCACCGGCACCGACGGTAAGCCAGGGAGTGATCTCGCCGCCCAGGGAAGCGACAGCCGTCAAGCGATGCGGATCGTCATAGTAGAAGGTGTAAAGCTCACTCTCGGGTGACTGGGGACGCCACCAATAGAGGCGGTCGATGGGGACGAGAAGCGAGACCCCCGCCACGAGGGAACGATTCCCGATATACCTTTTCAGGCGTCTGCCGATGTCGAACCCCAATTGCAGATTGAGATTGGTAACCGAATCAAGTCCGTCCGGTGCGAAGCTTCCCCGGGTGGTACTTTCAAGTTTTGCCTTCAGATCAAACATGGAGATCCCCGCCTCCAAATTGAAGCCCAGGTCGCGATCAAAGGCGACCCCGGTAAGGCCTGCGGGGTTGAAATAGGCCGCGGCAAGGTCACGGTCAAGGGCCACACCGGCGGCGCCCATGGCCTGAGTCCTCATCCCCAGACCCGTCAGCTCGGCCATCCCCGCCTGAGCCGACGCCGGAGCAAAGGCGCTAAGCGCCGCCAGTACACAAATGCAAAAAAATCCCTTACGCATCTTTTCCCCCTAGTAGGTGAGCTTGTAGCCGACGCCGGTGTTCCAGAGCGTGCCTTCGTAACGGAGATCGGGATTGGAGCCCGCCTTGCCCACCGTTTGCTCTTTCATCAGATGGTACTGTACGTAAGCCGAAAGCTCTCCCGGCCCCAGACGGTAGCCGAAGCCGCCCGAGATGACGTGGGTGTCGGAATCGAGATAGTTGGTGTCGCCCGTCTGTGCCAGAGCCGGCGTGGGCCGGAAGGAATAGCCCGCCCGCAGCCGCCATTTGTCGGTAAGCTTGTATTCGAAGCCGATCTTCGGATTCCACGTATCCTTCCAGGCCGTACCCGGCGTCTCCTTATGGGGTCCTTCAAAACCGGACCAGAGGGCATAGGTGAGATCGAGATCGATCAGCAGCTTTTCTCCCTTGAGGCCGATGCCCAAGGAATACTGGGCTGGACTGAAAAATGCGTAATAACTTACCGGCACCTGGAGTGTCGGGATGAACTGACTGCCGTTCTGATCCAGGATGTAGAAATATTCATCACCGGAGACGAGGGCCCCCATCCGTTGCCGGAAGCTGAACCC
>JAQULV010000381.1 GCA_028718405.1 Smithellaceae bacterium | reverse complement strand
CCACCTCCGCAAGCATAGCGAGGTTGTTGTTGCTGGCGCAGCCGTCGGTACCGAGGCCGACAACCACGCCGGCGGCGAGCATCGCGGAGACGGGAGCCGCGCCGGAGGCGAGCTTCATGTTGCTCTCGGGGTTGTAGACCACGCGGGCTCTCTGGGAGGAGAAGAGCTCGATATCGCGTTCATCCATACAGACACAGTGGAAGGCGATGAAACGCTCGTTGAGAAAGCCCGCATCGCTTAAGAACTCGGTGGGCCTGCGACCGAGCTTCTCCCCCAACTGCCGCCGTTCGCCTTCGTTTTCCAGAAGGTGAAGGGCAAGGGGAACTCCGTAGCGGTCGGCCAGGGACTTTGCATCCTTGAGAAGCGCGGGGGAGCAGGTATAGAGCGAGTGGGGCTCGACCACAATATTGATGAGCGGATCGCTTTGCCATTTCTTGATCAACGCTTCCGTGTAGGCCAGGCCTTCAGCGGGCGACTTGACGTTCGGTGAGGGAAAATCGAAGAGAACCTCGCCCAGCAAACAGCGCATGCCTGCGTCTTTCGCGGCCTGGGCGGTTTCGTCCTCGAAGATGTACATATCACAGAAGGTCGTTGTGCCGGAGCTGATCATTTCGGCGCAGGCGAGAAGGCTTCCCCAGTAGGCGAGTTCCGGATCGACGTTCGTTGCCTCGGCGGGGAAGATGTAGTTGTTGAGCCAGTCCATCAGTTCGCGGTCGTCGGCCATGCCACGGAAACAGGTCATAGCCGCGTGCGTGTGGCAGTTGACAAGGCCGGGCAGGATGAGCCCCCCCTTGGCGTCGAGTGTTCGTTTCGCTGAGTATTCGGCGCGGATTTCCGCCGCGGGACCGGTGGCTACGATAAGCTCGCCCACTATGGCCACTGCGCCGTCGGGTATGATCCGGTCTTGCCGATCGATGGTGAGGACGGTTCCCCCCGAGATAATCAGGTCAACGTCGTTCATCGCTTCTTCCTTTCGTATCCTGTAATCCCTCGCGCCTCGTGAGACTGGCGGAGGAGGGATGAATTAGAACCGTCGTGGAATTGATTAACACATTCCGCGCTCATCGTTCAAGAGGTATCAGACAATCTCCTTTAATCACGGACGATTAGCGAAATCAACGGGGATTAAAACCTTGACAGGAGCGGACTTTAATAATATAAACTCACCTGTCTCAAGCTGTGCCTGGATGGCGGAATTGGTAGACGCAAGGGACTTAAAATCCCTCGGTCCTTGAGGCTGTGTGGGTTCGATTCCCACTCCAGGCACCAGATCATTCCGGATACCGGTATTTTTTGTACGCCGGAGCCGCAGCAAATGCCCATGAGGTGACTTCATGGAAAAGATCATCACCCGTAAGGTCAGTGGTTCTCAGGAAGACTACGCAGGTCATTTGCGCACTCTGCTCGGAGACATGAAGGCTCCGTTCCGCAAAGGCGACAAGGTGGGCATCAAGCTCCACTGGGGTGAGCGCGGCAATCACAGTTATCTGCCGGCCCTGTATGCCCGGGAAATCGTCACGTGGCTTAAGAGCAAGGAAATGAAACCGTTCATCTTCGACACCACGGTTCTGTACTCGGGAAGCCGGAGACGCGCCGAAGATGCCCTGCAGACGGCGGCCGAACACGGCTACAGCGGGAGTTACCTGGGATGCCCGGTCATCGTCGGTGACGGGGAGGAAGGCCGAGACGTTATCGACATCCCCGCGGGGTTCAAACATTTCAAAGACGTTCAGGTGGCCTCACTCGTGGATAATACGGACGGGTTCGTCATCTTCTCCCACTTCAAAGGACACCTCGCCGCCGGCTTCGGGGGCGCGATCAAGAACATCTCCATGGGTTTCGCATCCCGCGCCCAGAAACAGCGTATGCACGCCGCCGTACGCCCAATCCTCAAATCTGCCCATTGCACCGGGTGCGGCACCTGCGTGTTGCTCTGTCCCTCGGGCGCAGCGCAGATGGGCGATGACGGAATGCCGGTCTACGACCTTGAGAAGTGCATCGGCTGTGCGCAGTGTATTGCCCAGTGTCCGGAGCTTGCTCTGAAGATCATCTGGGGCGAAGATGTGAACGCTTTTCAAGAAAAGGTTACGGAAACCGCCGCGGCGGTCTGGAAGAAGATCTGCAGTCGTACGATCTTCGTCAACGCGTTACTCAATGTGAGCAAGGACTGCGATTGTCTGCCGGGGAAGATGGAGGTCATCGCCGAGAACTGGGGATTTGTCGGCGGCTACGATCCGGTATCTGTAGATATGGAGTCGCTCAACCTGATCGGTGCCGACACCTTCGAAAAAGCACACCCGCACGTGCGTTGGCGTCGGCAGTTCGAGTACGCCGATGAGATAGGCTTCAGTTCTCGTTGAGCGGACTCAAGCCTTGGAGTAAATAGTTCCGTCGCAGACCACGGCACCCGTGGCAATGAGTCTTTCCAAGTGTTTCTTCATGTGGGCGCGCTCCCCGAATTCAAAGAAGGCCTTCGGTTCCCGTGGCTTCTTGTAGAGGATGCGGAAAGCGACGATCTCGTCCAGGCTCACAGGCCGGTCCATCATCTCCAGAAGCTTCCTCTCGCGCTCATAGACCACCCCCTCGTACATCTTCCAAAGTTCACCCGGGGGTTCTGCAAAAAGACCCCGCTCGTGGCCCGTGATCCGGACACTGGCCGGGATTCCCCGCAGGGTTTGGAGCGAGGAGAGCGTCGCGTCGATTGAGGAGTAGAGGTCGCCGTACCAGGGACCGAAGGGCGTGAGGTCGTAGTC
>JAQULV010000380.1 GCA_028718405.1 Smithellaceae bacterium | reverse complement strand
CGGTTGTCCCATTACACAGTTGAGCCTGGGTGAAAACGACGACTGCCGGGGCTGGCTGGTGGGTGAGCCGCATCGGGGACTTACATACATGTTCCAGATGATGAACGAGGCCCGTATCCACGTGGGACTGGGCGCCACGGCCATCGCCACGGCCGCCTACTACGCCGCACTCGAGTACACGCGCGCGCGGCCGCAGGGAAGGAAGATCACCTCCAAGGATCCGACGCAGCCGCAGATCCCCATCATCGAACACCCCGACATCAAGAGGATGCTCCTTTTCCAGAAGGCGGTCGTGGAGGGATCGCTCGCGCTCTTGCTCCAATGCGCCAAATACACCGACCTCACGCTCGCCCTGGAAGGCGAGCAAAAGGACCGCTACGCCCTGCTGCTGGACCTTCTGACGCCGGTCGCCAAGACCTACCCGTCGGAGATGAGCATCCTCTCCGTCAGCCAGGGACTCCAGTGCCTGGGCGGGTACGGCTACTGCGACGAGTTTCCCCTGGAGCAGTATTATCGCGACACACGCATCCACCCCATCCATGAGGGTACGACGGCGATTCAGGGGCTGACCCTTTTGGGAAGAAACGTCACGATGAAAAACGGCCGGGCCTTTATCCTCTTTCTCGAGGAGGTCGGAAAAACGATCACCGAGGCCGAAGGTATGGCCGAACTCAAACCGCGGGCCCTGGAACTGAAGGTGGCGTTGGATCTTCTCAAGCAGGTGACGGAGCATCTGATCGGCTTTGCCCTGAAGGGAAACATCGATCTCTTTCTCGCGGATGCGACGTTGTATCTGGAGCTCTTCGGGATCATCGCAATCGCCTGGCAGTGGTTGCTCCAGGCCACCGCCGCCCAGAAGGCACTTACCAAGGCCGCCGCGTCGGATCTCAATTTCTACAAGGGGAAGATATACGCCTGCAAGTATTTCTTTTCTTACGAACTTCCCAAGATTGACGGCCTGTCGCGAAGGCTTCTACAAAGCGATGGTCTCACCGTGGAGATGGAGGCGGAGTCCTTCCAGGACGGGTAATTTTCGCCCCCCGGGCCGAGGACCTGCGCGAAGGCCTCCGGCTGGAAAAACGATTATGGAAAAGGTTGATATCACGATCGTCGGCGCCGGCGTTGTAGGATTGGCCGTTGCTCATTACCTCGCGCCTTTGGCAAAGAACATCGTCGTCCTCGAGCGCGAGTCGGGCCCCGGCCGGGGGATCAGCGCCCGCAACAGCGAGGTCATCCACGCTGGACTCTACTACCCTGCGGATTTTCTCCGGACGCGTCTGTGCGTCGCCGGAAATCCTTTGCTGTACGAGTTTTGCGTTCGTCACGATATTCCCGTTAAGAAGATCGGCAAGGTAGTCTGCGCGGTGGAAGAGTCCGAGGAGGAAGGCATCGAGAAACTCTACGCCAGGGCGAAGGAGAACGGCTGCCCGGGTCCGCGTCTGATCGACGGGAAGGAGATCGAGAAGATCGAGCCGCACGTGGCGGGAAGGCTCGCGCTATACAGTCCCGAGACCGGCATCGTCGATACGCACCTGCTGGTAAAGAAGCTCGAAGCGCTGTGCGCCGCCTCCGGGGTGCGCCTGATCTACGATACGGAACTTATGGGGCTGGACAAATCGCCGGGGGAGTTCCTCTGTTACGCCCGGCCGAAACGGGGCGAGAGCTACACGTTTCTCTCGCGGGTCGTCGTCAACGCGGCGGGCTTAGGCGCAGAGCGGGTTGCCGCACTCGCCGGCATAGATACGGAACGGGCGGGCTACAAAATTCATTTCTGCAAGGGTGAGTATTTTCAGGTGCGACCGTCCAAGGCCGAACTGGTGAAGGGCCTCGTCTATCCCAGCCCCGGTCGGGTGCTTACGGGACTGGGCATCCATGCGACGAAGAACATGGCCGGGGCGTTGCGCCTGGGACCTAACGCCTTTTATACGGACCGTCTCGACTACGACGTCGATCCCGCCCACGGCGAGGAGTTCTTCGTCTCCGCCGGAGGGCTGCTTCCCTTCCTCGAGAAAAGCGATATCTTTCCGGACACGGCCGGCATCCGTCCCAAGCTCTCTGCTCCCGGCGAGGAACCTCGCGATTTTATCATTGCCCATGAAGAGAAGCCTGGTCTCGCCGGGCTCATCGACCTCATCGGTATCGAGTCGCCGGGGCTCACTTCCTGCCTTGCCATCGGCCGGATGGTCACGGGGCTTGTCGGCAACAGCGAACTTATCTGAGAAAGTCTCAAAAAACCTTCGCCAAAGCGGGCAATGCTGCTATAATAAAAACGGTCGGTATCTTTTCGTACCTCTGCACTACGCTCATCCGAAGGAGTATCTCCCGTGACTGATTTTGAAACAACCGTTGCCCTAATCCTCTCCGACGGTCTCAAAAGCCTGGGAATCGAGACGATCCAGGTGAACATCGGACGAGTATGCAACCTCGCGTGCAACCACTGCCATCTGGAGTGCTCACCCGAGCGCTCCGAGCTCATGACCGAAGAAACGATGGATCTCGTCCTTGCCGTCGTACGGTCCAACCCTCGGGTCCGCATCGAAATCACGGGCGGCTCGCCGGAGTTTCATCCCCGCCTGCGGGAATTCATCGAGGCCTTGCGAAACGAAGGTCTTCCCGTTCAGATGCGGACCAACCTTGTCGCCCTGGTCGAAGGCGATGATGAACTGGCGCCGTTTCTCAGGGACCGGAGCGTCGAGTTAGTGGGCTCGCTTCCCTGTTATCTGGAAGAAAACGTGGCCCGGCAGCGGGGGGAAGGTGTCTT
>JAQULV010000379.1 GCA_028718405.1 Smithellaceae bacterium | reverse complement strand
CGACCTCTTGTCTCAATCTATCTGCGGAAACGACCCTGTTCACAAGGCCCACCTGCTCTGCTTCCCTTGCCGAAAAGAGCCTTCCCGTGAACGAAAGCTCCTTTGCCTTCATCAGCCCTACCCGCCGCGGGAATGTTTGGCTCAATCCCCAACTCGGCCGGAGTCCCCAGCGTGCATGGGTATCCCCGAACCGGGCATCTTCGGAGGCGACGATGAGGTCGAAATTGATGCTCAACTCCAGACCCCCCGTGATGCAGGCACCGTTGACCATCGCGATCACCGGTTTTGAGAGATTCTTCACCGTGTTTATGAGTGCCTTTGCGGGGATGTCGACGATAGGCCCCACTTCACCCTTTTCGAGCTTCCTGGTTCCTAACACCTTCAGGTCCAGTCCCGCACAGTAAGCCTTGCCGGCACCCGTTACGACGACTACCCTGACCTCATCGTCCTGTCCGGCCAAGACCATGGCTTCCCTCAACTCTTCGAGCATCTCGGGCGTGAGCGCATTCATCGCCTCGGGGCGATTCAGCGTCACCCAGAAAATCCCGCCCTGCTTTTCACAGATGATTTGCGTAAATGACATCACTTGTCTCCTTTCGGAAAGAAGTTGATTGACGTTGAGGCATTACACATATCCAGTCAGTGTCGGTCAAGGGTTTTTTAGGCAACGGAAGGTGTTTCAGTTTTTCTTGATATATCCCCCTTCCGGTGATATATAGCCTATCAGTAATATGAGGTGATGGGAATGAAGGACTTCATCAAGGTGACGAAGGCCCTGTCCGACCCCAACCGCGTCAGAATCATCAAGATGCTGCAGAAGAAGGAGATGTGTGTCTGCGAGCTCCGGGCGGCACTGAACATCGCCCAACCGACCGTTTCCAAGCACCTGAAAATCCTCGAGGATGCGGGGCTTGTCTCTTTCAGCAAGGACGGTCTCTGGGTCAATTATAGGCTCTCCGACGGGAAGGAAAGTCCGTATGCCGCGACTCTCCTGGGAAATCTTAGGCACTGGCTCGAGGATGACCCCCAGATTGTGGAATTGGTCGGCAAGCTTCCCGGCATCAGGAGGGAAGAGATCAAAAAGAGGTGATATATTTTTTGCCTTTATTATATTGCCAAATGGCACAATATAAATCGAAAGAAGCGGTTCGGTCATGATTGAGGCCTTAGTCGTCGCCGGTCTGCTGGCAATCAAGGATTACGTGGCGACCCATGTCCTGACCTGCCTCGTCCCCGCCTTTCTGCTCGCCGGCGCGATGGTGGCTTTCATCAACCAGGAAGCAATCCTGGACCACCTCGGAGAAAGGGCGAACAAGCTTAAATCTTTTTCCATGGCGGCGCTTGCCAGTTTTTTTGTGGCTGCCTGTTCCTGCACGGTCATCCCCGTCTCAAGCGGCCTTTATTACAGCGGCGCGGCCATCGGCGTCGCCTTCATAATACTGTGGGTGGCACCGTCGGCGAATATCCTCTCCCTGATATACACGGGGAATATCCTGGGCGGAGAGATGGTCGTTGCGAGGATTGTCGCCGCCCTTTTCATGGCCTTCGTCGTCGGGTGGGTCATGGCCTACGCCTTCAGGAACGAGAAACGGGAGGTTGCGGATTTCGGAGGAACGCAGACCCGGGGAGGAGTCATCGCCCGGAGGCACCTTATCCTCATGGTACTCATCCTCCTTTCCCTGCTCTTGCCCAATTACGTCATGCAGACAGGGTCGTACCTGTATAAAGTCACTGTGTGGCTCGCGGCGACGGCGGTAGCGTCGGTGTATGCCTGGAAGGCATTGACGGCAGAGGAAATAAAGAGCTTCCTGAGAGAGTCCTGGTGGTTTGTCAAGCTCATCTTCCCGCTCCTCCTCGTCGGAGTCTTTCTTGTCGGCGTTCTCGGGAAGCTCCTGCCCGAAGACTGGATCAAGGACTGGCTGGGGGTTAACGGCATGGCGGCTTCTTTTTTCGCCACCTTCATCGGTGCGGTAAGTTATTTTGCCACTATGACGGAGGCGCCTTTTGTCGATACGTTGATGAAGCTCGGGATGGGAAAGGGACCGGCGCTCGCGTTGCTCCTGACGGGGCCGGGTCTGAGTCTGCCCAACTGGATAGCCATCGCCCGGGTCTTCGGGATAAAAAAATCTTTTGTTTATGTCATAACCATAATCATGGTGGGAACCTTCGTGGGATGGTTCTTCGGAAATTATGTTCTTTAAGTGAGGAGGTAAGACCATGAAGATTCAAGTATGCGGACCCGGCTGCGCAAGGTGTGTTGCGACGGAAAAGAACGTCATCGATGCCTGCGCCGCCCTGAACCTTGCCGCCGATGTCTCTCACGTATTCGATGTCGCGGAATTCCGTAAACTGGGCGTCCGGGTCACTCCGGCCGTCCTCGTGGACGGGAAAATCGTCGTCTCGGGGAAGATACCGACGGTGGAAGAGCTGAAGAAGATTCTGTCCGAAGCAAAGTAGACCCGTCATAATAAGAGACCTGAAGGATGAGAAAGGGGCCGTTTCTGCGAACGAAGCGTTTGCGGAAAGCGGTTTACCGGCTGCACGGGGCGGACTCTACCAAAAAGGGGTACAAAGATGGACATGAAAGTACTGGCTACAGTTTTTTTATCCGTATTCATCGCCGAGCTGGGTGACAAGACACAACTCGCCACATTGGCGTTCGCCGCCGACAAGGAAGTGAGCAAACTCACGGTGTTTCTCGGCGCATCGCTTGCATTGGTCGTCGCCGCGGGGATCGGGGTCCTGGCAGGCGGCTTCGTCGCCCAGCA
>JAQULV010000378.1 GCA_028718405.1 Smithellaceae bacterium | reverse complement strand
CCTTGACCCCCGGCTTTTCGGCCGGCTTGGCGGGCGGCTTCGGCGCAAAAAGCAGAAACCGGACACCCGCGCCCTTGCCGGCCAGGGCGACGGAATTGAGCAGACCGGGAATTTCTTTCTTGTCGGGGAGCTTGGACAGCGCCAGTTTGAACTGCTGTTCCAGGGTCTCGACCTCCCGCATGTACTTGGCGAGCTGGGCGGCGACCCGCTCCTTCTCCGCCACCTGCTGCTCCAGTTCGGCGAGCTTGGTCTGCAGCTGGCCCCGCTTTTCCAGCGTCGCCTGGAGGAAGAAGAAGTAATAGAAGTAGCCCAGCAGAAGCACCACGCCGACGAGGATCAAGGCCTGTATTTTCGGGGGGAGCTTCTTGATGTCTTCAACGGTGATCGGCATGGTCAGGCGCCCTTTTTCATCTGACAGGTCAAGTTGAATTGCTGCAGCTTGACTTTCGAGACCTCTTTCTCTTTCGAGGACACGAGCTCCACCGCGCTGATGAAACTGGCCCGTTCGAGATTCCACATGAAGCGGGAGACCGCCGTATTGTCGCGGGCGATGCCCTCGATCTGGAGCTCCATGCCCTTCTGGGTGAACTTGTCGAGCCAGACATCGCGGGTGGGCACGAGGCGGACGAGCTCATCCATCATCTTTACCGGCGCAAGGCGGTTCTCCTCCAGGCCGTTGATGACGGAGAGCTTCCGTTCCAGGACCCGCTTGTTCTCCTTGAACTTCTCCACGTCGCCGACCTTCTTGTTCAGGACGACGAGCTTTTCTTCGTCGGTCTTGATCTCGTCTTCCATCCGCGCATTGTTCGCGGACAGATAGATCTGAGTGCCGGCCAAGATCACAACCAGGAAGATCAAGATTCCGGCGGTCAGGATGATCTGCCGTGCCATGCCGGCCTTCGCGGCCTTTTCCCGGTAGGGAAGAAGATTGATCTTGATCATTTCTCACCCACCCTCCGGAGCGCCAGCCCCACTCCGACCGCGGCCACGGGGCCAATGCTTTGGATCTGCCCCGGGTCGATCACCTTTTTATTGTAGCCGATCTTCTGAAAGGGATTGACGACCTCCGTTTCGATGTTAAGCCTCTGGGAAAGCTCCTGTGCGATGCCGGGGATATTGGCGCTTCCTCCGCACAACAGAACCTTGCGGATGTCCCCGCCGCCGTAAGTGGAGCGGAAATAATCGAGGGACCGCTCGATCTCCGAACAGATCGGGTCGGCAAGCTGCAACAGGCTGTCGTTGAATTCCCGCTCTTCCATCTCGCCGCCGCGCACGCCTTCGAGCTTGATCTTCTCCGCCTCTTCGAAGGTGACGCCGAGCTTTTCCTGAAGGGCCTCGGTGACGGCATTGCCGCCCAGGGTGAAGTCCCGCGTGAAGATGGAGCCGCCGTTCAGGACGACGTTGATGTTGGTGATACTCGCCCCGATGTTGATCAGGGCCGCGACGTCCGTTTCCTCGAAGTCGTAATTCTGCTCGTACATGTGTTCCAAGGCGAAGGAATCCACGTCCATGATCACCACGGGGAGCCCGGCCTTTTCAATGGCGCCGGTGAATCCCTCGACGATGTCCTTCTTGGCCGCCACGATGAGCACGTCCATCTGATTCGGGTTATACTCGTTTTCGCCCAGGATCTGAAAGTCGAACAAGACGTCGTCCATGCTGTCGAAAGGCAGATACTTCCCGGCCTCGTCGTGAATCAGTTCGCGAAGCTCGTTTTCCTCCATCTGGGCGAGGTTGACCTTCTTCACGATGGCGGCGTGGCTGGACAACGACGTCGCGATGGCCTTGCGTTTGCAGCCGGCTTTCTTGTAGAGGTCTTTGATGTGCTGGGTCAGAATGTCCGGCGCGGTGACGGCGCCGTCCGTGATCACCCCCCGCGGGAGGGGCGTTTGATGAAAGTTGTCGAGAACGAACCCTTTCGGCGTCTGGACGACTTCGGCAAGCTTGAGCGCGCTCGATCCGACATCGAGACCGACCAGCTTCTTGGCGCCGGTAAACAACCCTACGATATCCACCATGGATCCACCCTGCAGTGCCGGACTCCGCCGATAACTCACACTGTCCCGATCATTCCCGGTATCACAAAAAGCTCAAACCCTTCATGCGTTCCATTGGATGGGCGAGAATTTTAACAGGCAAATATCTAAAAGTAAAGAAAAAAATTAGCAGTGATTTCATTTCCCGAAGCGGTAGACGAAATCTCCCGGTTTGACCATCCCCAGTTCATCCCTGGCGATCCGTTCGATCGTGGCCGGATCGCTGCGCAACAGCATGATGGTCCGCTTCAGTTCCCCGTTGGCATCGCTGATATTTTCATTCGCTTTCTCGAGGTCTTGCAGCTTCTCCCGCATCTTGTAGTTGTCGACCAGTCCCCGATTTCCGAAGGAAATGATCAACGCCATGAAGACGACGAACAGCAGCAGGTAACGCCCAACCTTCATGGATGCCCCCCCGAGTTCCGAGATCCCGAAGTTCCCGCAACGATGTCTTTTCTCATACCCTATCGTGCGGTGAGGCGCAACAAAAATTCTCCCTCGCTCAGGACGGGTCGGCCTTCTCGCCGATCGACGGCAGAAGCTGCTGCGGCTCCCCCAGCAGGAACGTTCCCTTCTCGATCCATTCCTTGAGGAGGGCGGCGATTTCCCGTGCCTTGTAATAACTGGAGAGGGGCGCGGTGGGAATGGTCTTCCCGTTCAGGACGATCTCTCCGCCGCGCAGATCCCTGTAGCTCACCTCTCCCAGGCTCTTCGCCGCGCCTTTCGGGTAGTCCAT
>JAQULV010000377.1 GCA_028718405.1 Smithellaceae bacterium | reverse complement strand
TGCTGCGGCTCCTCGGGGATGTTCGTGCAATCCGTGGAGTTCATCCGGGCCCACGCCAGAGGGAACGGCAACGGCGGCAAAGCCAGGGCCGACATCTCGATCTACGGGCAGGAATCGAACTACACGACCTGGCGGCTGGCCAAGATGAACCTCGCGATCCGCGGGATCGACGGCCAGATCGCCCACGGCGACACCTTTCACAACGACCGCCACCCGGACCTCAAGGCGGACTTCATCCTGGCCAATCCTCCCTTCAACGTGAGCGACTGGCGGGGCGAGCTCCTGCGCGAGGACAAGCGCTGGCGCTATGGCGTGCCGCCGGCAGGGAACGCCAACTTCGCCTGGGTGCAGCACATCGTTTACCACTTGGCCCCCGCCGGGGTGGCCGGCTTCGTCCTGGCCAACGGCTCCATGTCCTCGAACAAGTCCGGGGAAGGGGAGATCCGGAAGAACCTGATCGAAGCCGACCTGGTGGACTGCATGGTGGCCCTTCCGGGCCAGCTCTTCTACTCCACGCAGATCCCCGCCTGCCTGTGGTTCCTGGCCCGCGACCGGAAGAACGGCAGCTTCCGGGACCGTCGCGGCCAGGTGCTTTTCATCGACGCCCGCAAGCTCGGCAGCATGGCGGACCGCACACACAGGCTCCTGACGGACGAAGACGTGACCCGCATCGCCGATACGTACCACGCCTGGCGGGGCGAGAAGCCGGACAAGGTCGGTTATGCCGACATCCCCGGTTTCTGCAAGAGTGCATCCCTGGAGGAGATCCGCAAGCATGGCCATGTCCTGACGCCCGGCCGGTATGTGGGCGCCGAAGCCCAGGAGGACGACGGCGAGCCCTTCGACGAAAAGATGAAACGCCTGGTGGCCCAATGGCGTGAGCAGCAGGTCGAAGCGGCCAGGCTTGACGCGGCCATCGCCGCCAACCTGAAGGAGCTGGGCTATGACCTTTAATCCGAATGTTCCCTACAACGATTTGCCGCCCCTGCCGCCCGCGGTAGAGGTTGAAACCAAGACCATTCTCAAGAGGACCATCACGGCCCGGAGCGCCCTGGCGGAACTCAAAGGACTCGGAGCAACTATCCCGAATCAGGCCCTGTTGGTAGATTCCCTGATCCTCCAGGAGGCCAAGACCAGTTCCGAGATCGAGAACATCATCACCACCAGCGACGTACTGTTCCGGGCCTTTACGGCCAGCACGAGCAAGATCGATTCAGCGACCAAGGAAGTCCTTCGCTATCGGGAAGCCCTTTGGAAAGGCTTCAACGCCCTGCAAAAAAGGCCGGTCCTGTCCACCAACCTCTTCATCGACCTGGTTCAGACGATCAAGGAGCACAAGGGAGGCATCAGTAATATGCCGGGCACGGTCGTTGCCAACGCCACGACCCAAAAGGTGCTCTATGCGCCCCCCGAAGGAGAAGCCGTGATCCGGGACCACCTGAAGCATCTCCTGGAATTCATGCACGCCGATGACGATATGGACCCGCTGGTCAAGCTCGCCCTGATCCATTATCAGTTGAAGCGATCCATCCCTTTCCGGACGGCAATGGCCGCGTGGGCCGGATCGTCAATATCCTGTTTCTGATCCAGCAGGAGCTTCTGGACCTCCCGGTGCTTTATCTCAGCAAGTCCATCATCGAACGCAAGAATGATTACTACCGGCTCCTGCGCCAAGTGACTGAAAAGGATGCCTGGGAGCCATGGCTTCTTTTCATGCTGAAGGCCGTTGAAGAGACGGCGGTGTTCACCCGTGAGCGCATCCAGACTATCAGGGGCTTGATGGACGAAACAACACAGACGGCTAAGGAAAAGCTGCCCGCTCGTGTCTACTCCAAGGAACTGATCGAAACGATCTTCCGTCAGCCCTACACCAAAGGCCAGTTTCTGGTTGATGCGGGCATCGCAAAACGCCAGACTGCGGCCCAGTATCTCCGGGAGATGGAAAGTATCGGCATCCTCAAGTCCCAAAAGATGGGCAAGGAAACGCTGTATCTCAACGTAAAACTTTATGATCTGCTATCGAAATGACATGTCGATGTCATCGACACGAAGAAATAACCTGTCGATAGAAATAGGATTCATGGACACGTTTCCTGGACGTGTCCATGGCATGGACAGGAACAGGAAGGATCAGCCCGCTTCAAATCCGTTCGCCTTCATAGCTGGAAACATCAAGGAGCTTGGGTATGGTGGGTGAGTGGCTTTCTCAATCACTTGATGGCTGTATGGCAGCCATAATTGACTATCGAGGGAAAACCCCGACGAAGACATCCTTCGGCATCCCGCTTATCACAGCGAAAGTCGTAAAGGGAGGAAGGATTGAAACACCGGACGAATTCATCGCTGTTGATGATTACGAACTGTGGATGCGTCGCGGCATTCCCAAGGCGGGCGACGTTGTCATCACGACTGAAGCGCCACTGGGTGAGGTGGCCCAACTCGGTGCGGAGCGCGTCGCTCTCGCCCAGCGACTTATCACCTTACGTGGGAAAGATGGACTACTTGACAACAGGTTCTTGAAGTTTCTTATGCAGTCCGAGAACGTGCAAGATCAACTTCGCTCGAGGGCAAGTGGCACAACTGTCCTCGGAATTAAGCAGAGCGAACTGCGGAAGATCTTACTCACGCTACCTCCAATTGAAGAACAACAAGCTATCGCCCACATCCTCGGCACGCTGGACGACAAGATCGAATTGAACCGGCGGATGAACGAAACGCTGGAGGACATGGCGCGGGCGTTGTTCAAGTCGTGGTTCGTGGACTTCGACCCTGTCCGGG
>JAQULV010000376.1 GCA_028718405.1 Smithellaceae bacterium | reverse complement strand
GACCTCCCCCAGTCCGAAAACCCCGCGACGGAAGAAAAGGTTGCCACGGCGCGGCGATTTCTCGAACACTGGCGCAATTACTCGCCGCTGATCACGCCGGCGCTCTTTTGTCATTCGGCCTACAGCTGTGCTCCCGAGACGCTATCCGCCCTGAAGGACGTCGCCCGCGAGGCCCGTGTTCCTTATTTTCTCCATGTCTCTGAAACAAATGACGAGATCAGGACCATGGAAAAGCGCTACGGTAAAAGGACTGTGCTCCACCTCGAAGACTGCGGCGTCCTTGATGGAAACACTGTCGCCGTCCATTGCAACTGGCTTGACGAAGAGGAGATGAATCTGATCGGAGCCCGCGACGTCAAGGTCTCGCACAATCCCGAAAGCGGGATGAAACTCGCGGCCGGCGTGGCCCCGATACCGGAACTCATCACTCGCGGCGTCGAGGTGGGGATCGGAACGGACGGTTGCGCCAGCAACAATGACCTCGACATGTTTCGCGAGATGGATCAGACGGCTAAGATTCATAAGCTGGCACATCTTGACCCGACGTGCATGGATGCCAGGCAGGTCCTTACTCTGGCGACCTCGGGGGGAGCCCGCGTATTGGGAATGGAGGATATCGGCTCCATCACACCAGGGAAGCTCGCTGACCTCATTTTGATCTCGATGGACGGACCCCACGCCGTTCCGATCTACGACTACTACTCGCATCTTGTCTATTGCGCGTCGCGCGCCGACGTCAAGACGAGTATCATCGGGGGACGGATTGTCATGAAGGACAGGACCATCCTTACCTTCGATCTCGAAGAGACGATGGCCCGCGTCCGGACTCTTGCGGCTACGGTGAAAGCCGATCTCCATACACGAAAAGAATAGTTGTTCCGGAAAGGAGGCACTATGCCGAAAAATATTTTCTTCAGAGTAAGCGTGACCGTCATTCTTATGTTTCTCCTCTCGGGACCCGTCTCCCACGCCGCCCCCGTTTATGTCACCTTCTTTCCCGACAGCGCCCTCGTGCATGAGACGGCAACGGTAAAATTTAAAGCGGATACCCACGGCCCGCGACGGGCAACGCTTATCCTGCCGGCGCAGGCAGATGTCGAATCGTTGCGCATCTCGCTTGCACCTTCATCCAAGGCAACGATCCTCGACCGTTCCCAACAACAGGTCGCAAGACCCGACAACGAAAGAATCGGCAAGCTCACCGCTCAGATCAATGCCTTGAACGAAGGGAGAAAAGGAATAATCGCAGAGATTCAGGGTCTCGATTCGCAGATCCAATACTGGCAGACCCAGACCAAGGACAAGGCCAAGACGATTGGCGAGGCCGCCAACATGGCGGTGGCCATCGGCAAATTCGTGAAGAAAGCTTTCTACGATAAGGCGCTCAGTGAGGCGGCGTTGGAGAAGATGGACCGCCGGATCGACGAGGCAAAGAAAGAGTTGGAAAGGATCGTCGGTAATCAGGAGAAGGTCTGGGAGGTAACACTCGTTGTCGCGGGCGCCGATGTCGGCGACCTGGCGCTGGACTATACCTATCTTCTGGGGGGCTGTGGATGGTCGCCCGCCTACCGTTTCGAGGCCCTACCCGATCAAAAAAAGATCCTTTTTAACTGGGAGGCGGAACTCTGGCAGAGTTCCGGTCAGGATTGGTCCGGTGTGGATATAAGTGTGGCGACGATGGCCTCTTCCCCGCGGGCGATCCCTCCCGATATCCCTGATTGGATTATCCAGCCGCGTCCTTCTTACCGGCTCAAGGCCCAGAAATTTGACGTCGGCCGCGACGGAGCGGCGATGATGGCACGCGTTCCCGAAGTGGCGCAAACGCCGGAAGAAGAACTGCCGTTCGCGCCGACCCAGACGCGTCTGGCTACCTACTCCCTTTGGCATTTGGGCAAGCGCAACGTTCCGGCGGGAGATCGCCTGAAGGTGAGTATCGCCGAGGAATCATGGGACGGTGTCTTCTCCCATGTCGTTCGCCCGGCTGTCAGCACGGACGTCTTCCTCATGGCCGAGATCAAATTTCCCGAGGGCAAGGACATCCCCTCCGGCAGCGCTAATTTCATTGTCGCGGGGGCTTCGCTGGGGAAGAGGGATTTCGTCTTTTCCGGCGATGACCTCAAGCTCTTTTTCGGCACCGATCCTTTGATCTCGGCAAAGACGGAGCTTCTCTCCCGCGGCTCAGGCGAAAAGACTTTTCTCGCCGACAAGCAGACCTTTCAATGGAGTTGGCAAATTGCGGTGAAGAACAACAAAGACAAGGCAGTGACGCTACGCGTCGAGGAACCTAGGCCCCAGACCCGCGACGAGCGGATCAAGCTCTTCATTAAGCAGGCACCGACGCCTACTGAACAGACGCCGGCTCTGGACGTGTGGCAATTTGAATTATCTCCGGCCGGAACGGCATCCATCTCGGAGAATGTCAGGCTGGAGGCGCCTAAAGACATGAATCTCGATCTGGGCTGGCGATAGAAAAAAGGCGGCGGTTTGCGCCGCCGCCCCGCTCGTCACTCCGCACTCCCCGTTGCCGCCGTCTTTTTTCCCGGGCGACGTTTCGTTCTCGTATTGGCGATCTCCTCCGCCTTCTTCTTGAAGATCGGAACTACGTAAAACGTGTAGAGGGCGCAAAGACCGAAGAAACCCACCATGACCAAGGCTACCCAGTAGTTGGCGAAAAGAACCTCACCCGCGTAGCTGCGGCTCACATCCGTGAAGATCCCGACCAAAAGCCCGGAAAAGATAACGGCCGTGAGGATCGGAACGGTAAAGCCGAAGGGCGCC
>JAQULV010000375.1 GCA_028718405.1 Smithellaceae bacterium | reverse complement strand
GATCTTCAGTTGTACCGCACCCCCGACCGAAGCCAGAGGTTGAAGATAACCGACCAGGGCAATGGAGAGGGCGGCCAGCGATCCCGGTGTGATGATCCAGAAATTCACCCACCCCAGGAGAAAGCCCGCCCAGGGACCGTAGGAGGCCTTGAGAAACTGGTAATCACCGCCCGCTTTAGGATACATGCCGGCGAGTTCCGCGTAGGTAAGGGCACCGCAGATGGTCAAAAGCCCCCCGAGCAACCAGAGACCGACGAAGGCGCCGGGGTGTGAAAGCTCCCCGGCCAGATAGCCGCTGGTCGTGAAGATGCCTGCGCCGACGACGTTTCCGATCACCAGCATCGTGGCATCGGAGAGATTGAGGTTCCTCTTCAGAGATGGGGGCAACTTGGTTCCTTCCTAGTTATCTCTGCCGTGGTGATGCTCGCAGGTGCTGTTCTTTGCCGGGGATTCCTCGAGGCAAGGCCCAACGTAGATAACGCCCAGCCATTTTTCCGGCTCTTCCTTCGCCGTCTCAACGGCATTGGCCAAGGTGGTCCGATAGAGACGGTGTCCGTTTGCGGAGCCGACCTCGTAGGCCAGCGCAACAGGAGTCTCGGGCGGATAGTAACGCCGCAGGAGCGGAACCAGGACATCGATTTCCTTGATGCCCATGAAGATAGACAGGGTTGCGCCCTTTTCGGCGATTGCCTTAAGCATCGTTTCGTTATCCTGCAGCGCCCAGAGGGTCGAAATGACGATCGACCCGCGGCAGCCCGCCTCCCTCCCGATGAGGGCGTTGGCGGCGTTAAAGGCACTGATTCCGGGGACGAAGACATATTCCATCTTCTCCTGGAGGAACCGATCGGCCAAAAGGCGATAGCTGCCATAGATGGATGGGTCTCCGTACTCCAACAGCGCCACCGTTTTTCCTTGGTCGGTAGCCGCTTTGATCATCTGCAGCGCCTCCTCGCGTTTCGCGGCCAGCATTTTTTCCTTTTCCTCGGGCGTCAGCTTTGCTAGCTCTTTGCCGAAGATGGGACCGGGCATCAGATACTGGAAGGGATCGAACAGAACGGGCCGGTCGCCGATGTAGTCTGCAAAGCGCTTCTTCTGATCATCGGGGCAGACGAAGACATCGGCCCGGGCGAGGTAATTCAATGCCTCCAGCGTGAGCAGGGAGGTATCGGCGCAGCCGGTACTGATAATGTAGATCTTGGGATCTCTCTTCAGATTGATAACGTCGATTTTGTCAACCGCCTTCACGTGGCGATCAGCCGCAAGATCGTCGGGCAGGACAAGCATGAAACGACCGTCTTCATTGAGGACGCGGCCATCCACCTTATCGGCGATGAGGATGCGCTGGCCGGCGTTGTTCATGAAAAGCTCACCGTAGGACAGGGTCGAACGGTACCCGTCGGGAGAAGATACGAGCAGCGCCAAGCTGAGGTCCGTTCCGATACCCGCGTTCTCCAGTATCTTTACAAGCGGTACGCCCGTGTATTTCTTCATGCCGTGGTAGCCGATTCCGTCACCCACGGGAATGGTCAGGATGTCGCTGTGGGGATAGTCAGAAAGATCATGCAAGGTGAGGGGCGTCTTTACTCCGCCGGTTACCTTAAACGACGGGGCGAAGAGCTTGTCCCTCTTCTCGGTTAGGAGCTTGGGATTCAGATCGACGACCTCGATCTGAACAACGTCTTCGAGCGAACGATCGGCGTAGAAGTCGTTGGCAACGACGAGTTTGGGAAAACCAATCGGCCGTTTCAACTGCCCGAACCAGTCTTTGTAAACGTCGGTCTGGTGGCAGACCTGGCAACCGCGGTGAGGGACTATGGGTTGCGCCGCGAAGGCCAGCATTACCTCGCCGGGATTTTTATACATCAACTCCCCCCACGAGAGGACTATCTCCCGACCGGCACGATTACGGACGACGATGGCGAGATCGACCGGTTTCGTGAAGGCTTGTTGCTGCTTGGCAATGAAAGCCAGAGAAAGGAGGTCTTTCAAAGGCACACCCTCATACTGGAAGACACCGTGATACTGGCCGTCGCGCGTGACCTCATTGAGGCGAATTTGAATCGTTTTCATGCGGGCGAGATCCTGCAGCGTGAGACCGAGGGGTTGTTTAACGGCGCCCGTGATGTTGACCAGGGCCGCCGGTTCCGCCCAAACGGCGAACTGCAGGCAGATGGCCGTCAGCAGGGTAAGAAAAGCAACGATGACAAGGTTCCTTTTGGTCATATCAGCCTCCCAATATTTTTTCGTGGAAGTAGTACCAGAAGAGAAAGAGTATAAGGCCGAAAAAACCCGCCACGACAAGGGGCCACCCCGGATCGTTTCTTACAATCAGCCTCAGTGCCGGCAGCGGCTCTCCCTGTGCGGTCTTATCCATCACCAGGTGCATCCGCAGACCACTCCAGTAGAGCGGTTCGTTGAGGCGGACCTGTTGATGAGATGTTTCGTTCGGTGAGCGAATGGAAAGTGAAGCAAGGCACTGTTTGATTCGCTCACGCGGATCGGCGGTTTCCCGGTTGATTGCGCAGGTTGTGTCGGTGATCGTCAGCTGCCGCTCGCCGTTGATAGCCATAGTGGCACCGGGACGAGCATCGACGACACTGACGAATCCGGCCGTCATACTAAGAAAATGCCCAAACAGCACAACGAGGAAGGACAGATGGATAAGAGACGGGCAGAGCCTCACCGAGAAGACCCGCCATCCCAGTTTGCTGCTCTGCGGCAGGAGAGAGAGAAGCCTCTTGCCGAGACAGATAAGTGTATTCAGGCCCAACAGGAAAAGGAGAATAAGAAGGCCGTAGAACCAC
>JAQULV010000374.1 GCA_028718405.1 Smithellaceae bacterium | reverse complement strand
GTCCACGTCGGCCTTGTTGCCGATGGAGATGAATTTCGAAAAGCCGAAATCCCGGTCGGCGGCAAAATCCAGCACCGCAGCGCAGAGGGCGCCGCTCTGGGACACGAAGGAGATGTTGCCGTAGGCCGGCATCCGAGCCGAAAAGCTCGCATTCATGCTGACCCCGGGGGCCGGGTTGATTACCCCCAGACAGTTGGGACCCACCATCCTGATCCCCGCCTCGCGGCACATGGCGACGACCCGGTTCTCGATCTCTAGCCCTTCGCCGCCTACCTCGCGAAAGCCCGCCGAAACGATGACGAGACCGCGCACACCCTTCTTTATGCAGTCTTCTACCGCGGCGAGGCAAGCCCGCGGCGGAACGATGAGGATTGCCAAATCCACTTGGTCGGGGATGTCCGCCACGGTGGAAAAAGTCTTGACCGAGAGGATAGCCTTGGCCTTGGGGTTCACGGGATAGAGGGTGCCGCTGAAGCCGCCCCGCAAGATGTTCGCAAAGATGTCGTGCCCCACCTTTCCCGGGGTATTGGAAGCGCCGATAATGGCGACGGATTCAGGTGAAAATATAGCATCTAGATTATTCATTGTTTTCCTTTCTGATTCTATCGATAGCGCCAAAGCGCTCAGGACCGTCTCTTCTCAGTTTCCGGCCGTGGGGAACAGTATAATACTTTTCCCCGTCCTTTGCCACATCCGCTCCATCCGGGCCGCGGATTTCGCCGCCGCCAAGCCCTCTTATCACCGCGCCCCGTATTCATAAGGCTTGAAAGGTGCTGATTTCTGTGGTAGTTTGTAAAACCTTTTTCGAGACCCTACATGTAAAAGAAACGACGGAGACCGTCTCCGTTCTGAGGAGTAGACATGGACTACAAAGAAAGCTTGAACCTCCCAAAAACGGACTTCCCCATGAAGGCCAATCTGGCGCAGAAAGAGCCGGAGCTTCTGGCGTTCTGGGAGAAGATCGCTATCTATAAGAAGATCCGCCAGGTACTAAAGGGAAAGACCCTCTACATCCTGCACGACGGCCCCCCTTATGCAAACGGGAACATTCACCTGGGAACGGCCTTGAACAAGATCATCAAGGACATGGTGATCAAATCCAAAAATATGACGGGCTACGACAGCGTCTACGTCCCCGGCTGGGACTGTCACGGCCTTCCCATTGAGCACCAGGTTGACAAGGAATTGGGCGATAAGCGTCACGAGATGAGCCAGACGGAGAAGCGGAGAGTCTGCCGCAGCTACGCCGAGAGATACGTGGGTATCCAGAGGGAACAGTTCAAGCGCCTGGGCGTTTTCGGCGAATGGGAAACCCCTTACCTAACCATGTCCTATGACTACGAAGCGGCAACGGTCGAGGAATTGGGAAAGCTCGTTCTGAGCGGTGACGTCTACAAGGGCAAGAAGCCGGTATACTGGTGCGCCTCGTGCAAGACTGCGTTGGCCGAGGCAGAGGTGGAATACGCCGACCACATCACTCCTTCGATCTACGTGAAGTTCGCCGTCGTCTCCGATATCGCTGCTGTCCGTCCGAAGCTCGCCGGCCAGCACGTAAGCGTCGTCATCTGGACAACGACTCCTTGGACGATCCCGGCAAACCTCGCCATCGCCTTCCACGAAGCCTTCATCTACGTTGCGGTAAAGGTGGAAGGTGACGTCCTCATCCTGGCCAAGGATCTGCTCGATTACTGCCTCGACGCCTTCGGATACAAGGGCAAGCCTTACGAGATCCTGGACGAGTTTCCCGGACGCGTCATGGAAGGCGTGCGCTGCAAGCATCCGCTCGTCGATCGGGAAAGCCTCTGCATCCTGGCGCCCTTCGTGACCTTGGAGGCGGGAACGGGGTGCGTCCACATCGCTCCCGGCCACGGCCAGGAGGACTACGAGATCGGCATGAAATACGGCTTGGACAACTACGCCCCCGTCGACGAAGACGGTCGGTTTACCGCGGATGTGAAGGATTTCGCCGGGCAGTTCGTCTTCGACGCCAACGTGAATGTTAACAAGAAACTCAGGGAGCTGGGTGCGCTCTTGGGTGAGGTCGAAATCCAGCACTCCTATCCCCATTGCTGGCGCTGCAAGAACCCCATCATCTTTCGCTCCACGGAACAGTGGTTCATCTCCATGGAGAAGAACGACCTGCGTAAAAAAGCCTTAGACGCCATCGACACGGTAAAATGGATTCCTTCTTGGGGCCGCGACCGCATCTACGGTATGATCGAGAATCGTCCCGACTGGTGCATCTCGCGCCAGCGGCTTTGGGGCGTTCCCATTACCATGTTCTACTGCGATGCCTGCCGTCAGGAGTTCATGACCAAAGATGTCATGGACCACGTTGTGGCGCTGGTGAAACAGTACGGCGCCGACGTGTGGTTCGAGCGCGAGGCGAAAGACCTCATGCCGGCTGATACCGTCTGCCCCAACTGTGGTGCCGGCAAGTTCACCAAGGAAACAAATATCCTGGACGTCTGGTTCGACTCGGGCGTGAGCCACGCGGCTGTCTTGGAGAAATGGCCGCAGCTCCAGTCGCCGGCGGACATGTATCTCGAAGGTAGCGACCAGCACCGTGGCTGGTTCCACTCATCGCTTCTTGAATCGGTGGGAACCCGGGGGCGCGCTCCCTACAGAAACGTCCTCACCCATGGTTTCGTTGTCGACGGCGAGGGCAAGAAGATGTCCAAGTCCGTGGGCAACGTCGTCGATTCCCAGGAGATCATCGATCAGCACGGCGCGGAGATCCTGAGACTCTGGGTCGCCGCTGAAGATTACACGGAAGATATCCGCATCTCCGAGGAAAGATCGGA
>JAQULV010000373.1 GCA_028718405.1 Smithellaceae bacterium | reverse complement strand
CTCGCTCATCTCGGACCGGCAAGGAGTGGCTGTCTCCTACGCTCTGTTCAACCTGGAGCCCCGCGGGGTGATGTTTATCGAGCCGGGACAGCCCGTCTATGAAGGGATGATCGTGGGCGAGCACAACCGCGAGCAGGACTTGAACGTGAATCCCTGCAAGGAGAAGAAGCTCTCCAACATGCGCGCCTCCGGAAAGGATGAGGCGATCGTTCTTTCTCCGGCCAAGCTCATGACTCTGGAGCGAGCCCTGCACTTCATCGGCGACGATGAGTTCATCGAAGTGACGCCCAAGTCGTTGCGCCTGCGCAAGATCATCCTCTCCGCGCAGGAGCGCGAAAAGAGAAGGTCGCGCTAGAGATCAGCCGGCCTCGTCGCAGCAGACGACAGCGTCTGCCATGACGGAGACGCCCTGCGGCAGCGCCTTCGCGGCGATGCAGGAGCGGGCCGGTTTGGCAGCACCGAAGTACTTCTCGTAGAGGCCGTTGAATTCCGGAAAGTCATTCATGTCTGCCAGGTACGCCGTCACCTTCACAACCTGATCGATGGTTCCGCCACCGGCCTCGATGACGGCGCGTAGGTTCGCCAGCACACGCTCGACCTGCGTTGCGAACGGCCCGATGGCGACCTGTCCCGTTACCGGATCCAAGGGAAGCTGACCAGAGGTGTAAAGCCAGCCGCCCGCCTTCACCGCCTGGGAATAAGGCCCCGCCGCCTGCGGTGCCTTGTCCGTTTTGATGATCTGCTTCACGATAAGCGCCCTCCTTCGATTAATCCTTCTTCGCAAAAAAAGAGGACCCTTGGCAAGTACAAATATGGCTTACAGCATAACAACTGCAGCGGGGAAAATGATTTTGCGGGAGCGAAGTGCTGTGGTATCATCGTTACGAAAGGAGGGCTTCCGCCATGAAGATAAAAGCCTTGATCCTCATCCTGACCGTTTTTATGGTTTTCCCGTCGCTGCCCGCATGGGCCGCATCCGGTGGCGTCGTCGCCCAATTCACCGACGCCGATATGAAAAGGCCGCTTCCTTCAGGCTGGACGTTGGAGAAGAAGAGTGGCACGCCCAGGATAAAGATTGAAAAAGATGAGGGCGGTTATTTCTTGTGTCTCGGAAGCGACGCCAAATCTTCCTTCGGAATTCGCCGCGAATACCCCGTGAATGTAAAAGAGACCCCCTTTCTTTCCTGGCGTTGGAAAGCGATGAAGCTTCCCAAGGGCGGCGATGTAAGAAAGGCAGACACGGACGATGAGGCCTTGCAGCTCTACATTGCCTTCCCGGCAACGGGATTTCCCGAGAAGCTGAACACTCCTGTCGTAGCCTACGTCTGGGATTCGGAGCCTCCCAAGGGCATCACGACGAAAAGCCCGCAGCCATTGGCCGGCAAGGTCCGCTACATCGTGCTGCGTAACAAAACCGATAAGCTTAACCAGTGGTACACCGAAAAGAGAAACGTTTACGAAGACTACCGAAAGCTCTTCAAGGACATAAAGGGGGGTGAACCTTTAGGCGACGCCAAGGGCGTCCTGATCTACACCAACGCCACCCATACACGAAGCGAAGCTCAAGGCTGCATCGGAGGCATCACCTTCTCCCGGCAGTGACCAGCGCGGCTAGTGGGATTGACGACGCAGGCGGTTGACGGCGAGATGCGCCAAGCGCGTGGGTTCCGGAAGTCTGTAACCCCGACAGCAGGAAAGGACGATCTTCGCCGCTTGCTTGAAGCCGATCCTGTGTCCCGGAGAAACAAAGACCGGCTTCACCTTCTTTTTCGTCCGCAGCACGGTGCCTATGATTCGCTCCTGATAGATCAGCACCGTCGATTCGCCTGCCTCTTCTCCTACCGGGTCATGTCTTCCCACCAAGAGGGTTTTCGCGCAGCCGATGGATGGGATATCCAGAAAGAGCCCCATATGCGAGGCAAGACCGATGCCGCGCGGATGGGCGATTCCCTGCCCGTCGAAGATGATAACGTCGGGTGCTTTCGCAAGTCCTGCAAAGGCGGGGAGAAGCGCCGGCCCTTCCCGGAAGCTCAAAAGCCCCGGAATGTAAGGGAAAGAGATACGGGCGCTGAAGGATGCTTCGTCCACGACGGTAAGCGACGGATAATCCATGACGACGACGGCGGCGAAAAAGAGATCGCTTCCCTTGTCGTAGGAAATATCCGCTCCCGCAATCGTTCCGATCTGGCGCAGGGAATCGTCTATAATGAGCTGCGCGCAGAGCTTCTTCTGAAGGGCTATTGCCTCGGTGTAGGGAACCTGCCAGCTATGGAGGCGCTTGATCTTCACGGAGAGACGGCAAGCAAGTGCTTTGCCAGATCAATGTCGCGCTTTATCTGCGCGGCCAGTTCATCGGGGCTCGCAAACTTGACCTCACCGCGGATGCGTTCGACAAAAAGGATTTCCAGGTCTTCTCCATATATCGTACCCTGAAAATCAAGCAGATGAACCTCCACGGAGATGGCGTCGTTTCCGAAGGTGGGGTTGGAGCCGATGTTTAAAACGGCGCCGTATTTCTGACCCGCAAGATCGACCAGCGCTACGTAAACGCCGCTGGCGGGAATGAGGACTTTCCCTGGTGTGACGTTGGCCGTGGGAAATCCTAGACCTTCCCCGCGTCCGTAACCCTTCACCACGGCACCCTTCAGATTGTACGGTCTTCCCAGCAACGCAGCGGCGTACTTCACGTCTCCTGCCAAAATCGCCTCTCTGATTTTGGTACTGCTGACGATCGTGTCGTCTACGCTGATGGCGTTTATCACCTCCACATCGAAACCGAGTTTTTCACCGTGGGCCTTGAGGAAAT
>JAQULV010000372.1 GCA_028718405.1 Smithellaceae bacterium | reverse complement strand
TGTAAACCCATCAAGGGAATTATCCTGGACATGAGAAACAATCCGGGCGGTTTGCTCAACCAAGCCGTCGAGGTTTCCGACCTCTTCCTGAAATCTGGCGTCATCGTCTCGACCAGGGGTCGAGTCAAGACCGCGGAAAGCAAGTTTATGGCCAGAGACGATGGCGACGAACCTAGCTGCCCGGTAGTTGTCATGGTCAACGAGGGTACGGCCAGCGCCGCCGAGATCGTTTCCGGTGCCTTGCAGGACAACGGCCGCGCGGTCGTTTTGGGAACTCAGACCTTCGGCAAAGGTTCCGTACAAACGGTGATTCCGCTGGACGACGGGGCCGCATTGAAGTTGACGACGGCAAAATACTACACGCCTGCGGGTCGCTCCATTCAAGCGGAAGGGATTGCTCCGGACATAATCGTCAAATATGTGAAGCCGGCGGATGAGAAAGAACCGACCGCCAATGCGCCCATTCGGGAGAAGGACCTCAAAGGGCATATCAAGTCTTTGAAGGAAGGTGACACCGACGGGCAAGAGACACCTGAAGACATTCAACCGGAAACTCCGCCGATAAAGGATGTCAGAGGAACTGAGGATCCCAGTAAGGATAACCAGCTTAAGGAGGCCTTGGACGTCTTGAAGAGCTGGGATGTATTCAGTCGGGGGTCGAAAAAACAGTAGTCCCGACAATCGCCGGGTACGATGATCTGCGAGCCCATGAGCGCTTCTGACCTCTGGATCATCATCCTCCGTATGGGTACTGTCGTTACGAAATGAGACGAAGATTCAGATCGAAGGTTCCCCTTCTTATCCTAGCGGTCATCGCTGTTGCTGTGCTCTTCCGCTTACTGATGCCCGTGCTTTGGCCGGAAAAGGGACCGCTCAGACTGAGGCACAACGTAGCACCGAGGACCGGCAGCGAAGGCACGCCTTCTCCCACACCCGCGAGACAAGAGGAAATCGCGATCCTCATTGACGATATCGGCTATGATCTTTCTGCGGTACGCAAACTCTTGGCCGTAGATGCTCCCCTCTCTTTCGCAGTGCTACCCTACTGCAGCCATTCTGTCGCCGCGGCCAGGGAAATTCATGAGCACGGAAGGATCGTTCTTCTCCATCTGCCCATGGAACCCCTGGATTATCCCGGCGTAAAGCCGGGCCCAGGCGCACTATACACGGCTATGAATGCGGATCAAATAACAAGTCAGGTTGATGCTGACCTCGAACAGGTGCCCTACGCCGTCGGTATCAATAACCACATGGGATCACGTTTTATGGAGGATGAGGACAAACTGGTCCCTCTTTTCCGGGAATTGAAGGAAAAGAACCTCTTCTTCGTTGACAGCAGAACCACGCCGAATTCTCAGGGAAGAACGGCGGCCCATGATACGGGATTAAGATTCGCTTCACGTCAGATCTTTATCGATAACGATCAGAACTATGATGCCACTTATGCGATACTGGTCGGACTTTCGCAGCGGCGCTCCGGCGGCAGGGAACCGATCCTCTTGATAGGGCATCCCCATCCCAGCACGGTAGCCGCGGTGAGAGATGCCATGCCTTTTCTCAAGGCCCATGGAATTAAGATTGTGCCCGTTTCAGCGCTGGTGCAGAGGCCGGCGCTTTCAGTCGCCGCAAAGGAAGTTCACCCCAAGGGTGTAGACGAGAGGTAGTATCTTTGCAGATAAATTTTCCGTTCAAGCTGGTTTCGCTGGTCCTTTTGCCGCTCTTAGTGGGTTGTTCGCTAATCTCCATACCGGGAGGGAAGTCTGCTGCTGGCGCACCGACCTTGAGCAGGGAAGATGCGCTTCAGGCGAGATTCCGCTACTCCTTGGCAATCAACGAGATGATGGGAGGCAACGTAGATGGCGCCATCAAAGAGATGGAAAAGGCCTCCTCATACGACCCCGGATCATCTTTCCTGACCTCGGAGCTGGCATCCTTCTACGTCGAGAAGGGCGACGTGGCGAAGGCCATTGAGTTGTGCCAAAAGGCATTAGCGGGCAGTCCCGACGATGTCGGGCTTCATCTGATGCTGGGAGGCCTCTATCTGAGCAGCAAGAACTACGGAGACGCCATCAGTGAATATCTGACCGTAAACAGGCTGGATAAGAAGAACACCCTGGCATACCTTTATCTCGGCACTATCTACGCGGAGCAGGGAAAATTCGAAACGGCGGCAACCATGCTTCGAGACCTGCTTAAGATAGATCCTGACAACATGATGGGCAACTACTACTTGGCTCGGGTACTGGCCGACATGAAGGACTATAAAGGTGCTGAGGAGGCTTATCAGAAGACCGTTGCTCAACGGCCTGATTTTGAGACGGCCGTCTTAGAATTGGGAATGCTCTACGAAAGAGATGCCATGATCGACCAGGCGGTGGAACTCTACGACCACTATATTGAGACTCATCCCGGCAGGATCAACATACACCTGAAGCTGGCGGACCTTCTTTTCCGGGAACAGAGATACGATGCGGCCGAAAAGGAGTTGAACGGGATTCTGGCGCTGCACGGGGATAATCGGATCGCTCAGAAGACACTGAGCATGGTCTATTTTGAGACGGCGCGCTATCACGAAGCAATCGTGCTGCTTGAGCCTCTGGTGAAGGCCAATCCGTCCGATGAAAGACTTCGTTACCTCCTGGCTATGGCTTACGAAGAAGTCCAGCGGGACGGAGATGCCTTGGAGATCTTCAAGACCATCCCCGCGGCATCGGAGCTCTACCCCAACGCCCAGGTCCACATCGGCGTGATCCTGAGAAAACAGGGAAAGACCGCCGCCGCCATCGCCCTGATCGGAGAGGCGATC
>JAQULV010000371.1 GCA_028718405.1 Smithellaceae bacterium | reverse complement strand
TCTTGACAAAGGCCACGCCCTTCCCTTAACATCGGTGCAAATTTCTTCCGAGAGCACGAACCTGTATTCGAAAAAGGTAGTTATTCGTTACACGGCTGACGTGGTTGAGCAGCCGATCATCTATCAGTTGGTCAAGCGTTACGATCTCGTCTTCAACATCTTGAAGGCCAGGATCTTTCCCAAGAGGGACGGCGTCATCGTTCTGGAATTGAGCGGTTCCAAGGAGAATTTCGACGACGGCATTTCCTACTTAAAAGAGATGGGGCTCACCGTTGAACCGCTGGCGAAGAGCGTCATCCAAAACACGGATAAGTGCGTCCACTGCGGCGCCTGCAAGGCCTTCTGCCCTACCGGTGCCCTCTACATAGACGCCGACAGCCTTCTGATCCGTTTCGATCCCGAGAAATGCAACGGCTGCGAACTGTGTGTGACCGCGTGTCCCGCTCGGGCGATGGAGGTTAATCTTTTCTGACCTAAGGCGCCTGCTCGCTCCTATCAAGGAACCGATCCGCGTCCTCGGTAAGTTTCTTGCCTCTATCGACCAGGTTCTTCCCCTTCTGGTAGGCATCCTTTCCTTCTTCCACAAAATGCTGTGTTTTCTGCCGCGTCTGCTGGAAAGACCGCCAGAGGTCGGCCGGGCTATGGATCGAACCTGAGAAATAGAAATAGGCGCCGATGGACAGAAGAATAAGAAGTGAAAGAATCAGGCAACTCATAAGTTTCTTGAAGATGAAATAGACGACGAAAACGGCAACCAGCAACACAACAATCAGGACCAGTTGATGGCCGGCGATGATATTTCCGATACCCTCCATAAAGGGACACCTCCATGACGTGCTGGCGCAAGTCTAGCGCAGAGTTCGCTCTAAATCCAGCGTTCCTTTCAACTTGACAAAGGTCAGATGCGGCGCTTAGATGTGAACGTTCGTATGTGCCGGCAAAGGCGCGCCGAAGGCAATACCGGAAAGGAAGAAAAGCGAATTGATCAAGGTGGGGCTGGCAACCTTGGGCTGCAAGGTGAATCAGTGCGAAACAGCGGCTATTACGGAAATGCTGGAAAAGGAAGGTTTCCTGCCGGTGCCGTTTTCTGACTGGGCCGACTGTTACATAGTAAACACCTGTACCGTTACGGGCAGGACTGATTTTCAATCGCGTCAGCTTGTCCGCCGGGCCCTGCGGAAGAACCCGGCGGCTTTTGTCGTTGTCACCGGCTGTTATGCACAACGGGCCTCCGAAGAGATCGCCAGCCTCGAAGGGGTCAGTCTGGTCGTTGGAAACGGAGGAAAGGGATCGATCCCCGCGCTCATAAAAGAAGGGGTAAGCAGGCGCCGTGTTCTCGTGACGCCCATCGCCTCGGAAAGAACGATCGCCAATCTGCGGGCGACGCGCTTCCCCGGCCACACCAGGGCATTCCTGAAGATCCAGGACGGCTGCGACGCCTTCTGCAGCTACTGCATCGTTCCCTATGCCCGCGGCCGAAGCAGAAGTCTGCCGGTCCCGGAGGTAATGGCACAGCTGCGGAACTTAAGTGATGGGGGCCACAGGGAAGTCGTTCTGACGGGCGTGCATCTAGGAATGTACGGGCTCGATCTGAATCCTCCCACCACCCTGCTTTCGCTTCTGAGACGTCTTGAAAAGCAACGACCCGTGGAAAGGATCCGCCTCAGCTCTCTCGAACCCGGGGAACTGAGTGACGAGATTATTTCACTCGTCGCCGCATCGGAGCTTATCTGCCACCATCTCCACATCCCTCTGCAGAGCGGCGACGATGCTATCCTTAAAGCCATGGGCAGGAACTACGATTCACGATTCTTTCGTGAACGCATTGAGAAGGCAGTCCGTACCATCGACGATTGCGCCGTGGGAGTGGATGTCATGGTTGGATTCCCCGGTGAAGGAGAGGTGCAGTTCGAAAACACCCGCCGGCTCCTGGACGAGATGGCGCTGGCCTATCTCCACGTCTTTCCCTATTCACGACGGCCGGGAACGGCGGCGGCCGATATGCCTTACCAAGTGAAGGAAGAGGATAAGAAGAGACGCGCTAAGGGGCTGTCGGAGCTGGGGGAACGAAAGAGAGAGGCCTTCCTGTCGCGTTCTATCGGAAAGGAGCTCTCGGTTCTCGTTGAGGGAAAGAGGGATCGCGATACCGGCCTGTGGCAGGGTTTTTCAAGTAATTACATATCTTGCCTGATCAAGGGTGCCGATGCCTCACTCGTTAATAAAATTGTTGCGGTCAAGGCCGAAGAAGCTATCGGCAGAAAGCTCGTCGGGAGAATGCGGAAAAATGGATGAGACAAGGATTTCCGCTCTTCGTGAGCTGGAAGGAAAACTGGGCTACCGTTTCCGGGATATCAACTTGCTCGACCACGCCCTTGTTCACCGCTCCTACGTCAACGAAAATCCCGCCGCCGCTGACAACGAGCGGCTGGAATTTCTGGGCGATGCCGTGCTCGAACTGTGCATAAGCGATCTCCTAATAAAGCGGTTTCCCGATTACGCGGAAGGTAAACTGTCAAAGCTGCGCGCTTCCCTGGTGAAAGAGGCACCGCTGGCCGAGCTTGCCGACAACCTTCAGCTCGGTGATTACATCCTTCTGGGAAAGGGCGAAGCAACATCAGGCGGTCGGAAGAAGCGCGCCGTCCTTGCTAACTCGATGGAAGCGATCATTGCGGCACTATACATAGACGGGGGATTTGGCCAAGTCCACTCCCTGGTGAACAAGTTGTTCGCCCCTCTCATCGGTGAAGAAGGCGGGTCCATCGCCCATCAGGATTATAAGACGTCTCTGCAGGAGCTCAGTCACAGCTCTTTCAG
>JAQULV010000370.1 GCA_028718405.1 Smithellaceae bacterium | reverse complement strand
GAAGACAACAACAAAAAGAGATGTTACGTACTTCCTCATGGGCATCATGTATCTCTACCAATTTCTTTCTATGTAATCTTTATCGGGTTGTCAAACTTTATTGTGGGAAGGCCCCTCTCGCTGGCCGCTGTGCGGAGTGCCTCCAGAAGGTTGTCTTCGATCTCGATCATGCCCGTTTGCTCGCCTTCCTGAAACATCCTGGCCCCCTATAGAACAAGTGAAGGTCCCAGTTTGGTTTCCGGAAGAGAAAAGATAAAAATACATTGCATCGAATTGTATTGCCGGTAGCATGCCGAATCGTGTTCACGGTTCCAATCCGCGGAAGGGGCAAAACCCGTACGAGTCGCCCCTTTTGCACCCTGTAAATGGGATTCATTTTATCTTTCGAAGAGTTGAGCCTTATACCTTCCCGCTAATTGATGCCGTCTCATGTAAAAAGTCTTTAGGAAATACCTTGACAGCCTCGGTGAACTAAATTAGTAAAATGAACTTAATTCATATTATGAATAAATATTCACGAAAGGACGGGTAGGCCATGGACGTCATCGAAACAAGAATCGATACCGCCTCGGACGAATACCGGAAGAACTACGAGATGATGACTGCCCTCGTCTCGGAACTGAAGGAGGAACTTCGTAAGGCGAGAGACGACCGCTCCCCCAAGGCAACTGAACGGCTGGCCTCTCAGGGGAAGCTTCCCATCCGCAGAAAATTGGAGTTGCTCCTCGATCGCAATACCCCCTTTCTCGAAATCGCCCCCCTGGCCGGCCGCGGCATGTACGACGGCAAGATCCACGGCGCAGGATTAGTCTCGGGAATCGGTATCGTAGGGGGAAAGGAAGTGCTGATCACCGGCAACGACGCGACGATCAAAGGCGGAGCGACCTACCCCATGACGGTAAAGAAGAGCCTGCGCTGCCAGACAATCGTCATGGAAAACCGTCTGCCCGCTGTTACCCTCATCGATTCAGCCGGCGGCTATTTGCAGCTCCAGTCCGAGGTCTTTCCCGATATCGACGACGGAGGAAGAATCTTCTACAATCAGGCGATCATTTCGAAGATGGGGATTCCGCAAATAACGGCCGTGATGGGGCTCTGCACCGCCGGCGGCGCCTACGTTCCCGCCATGTCCGACGAAACGGTCCACGTCAAGGGAACGGGGGCGATCTTCCTGGGCGGTCCGCCGCTGGTGAAGGCCGCGACCGGCGAAGAAGTCACCGCTGACGAGTTGGGGGGAGCGGAGCTGCACTGCCGCGATTCCGGCGTGTCCGATTATTACGCCGAAGACGATGCGCACGCCATCTCGATTCTCCGCAAGATCATCAAGAACCTGCCCGCCACGGAGAAGACCAACTTATCCATGCGCGAACCGGCACCGCCCCTTTACGATCCGAAGGAGATCTACGGCATCGTCAGCCGTGAATTGAAAGTTCCCTATGACGTGAGGGAGGTGATCGCCCGGATCGTCGACCGCAGTGAATTTCTGGAGTTCAAAGAACTCTTCGGTCCGACGCTGGTGTGCGGCTGGGCCTATATCCACGGCTATCCCGTGGGGATACTGGGCAACAACGGCGTTCTGTTTTCCGACAGCGCCCTGAAAGCGACGCAGTTCATCCAGCTCTGCGACCGGAGAAAGATACCTCTTATCTTCCTGCAGAACATCAACGGCTTTATCATCGGCAGCGAATATGAACGTCAGGGCATCACGAAGAACGGCCACAAGATGGTCAATGCCGTCTCCACGGCCACAGTACCAAAATTTACCGTGATTGTCGGTGCCTCGTTCGGGGCCGGTAATTACGCGATGTGCGGACGGGCCTACTCCCCCCGTTTTCTCTGGATGTGGCCTAACGCCGAAATCGCCGTCATGGGAGGAGAGCAGGCGGCGGGGGTGCTCGTCACCCTGCGAAACGACCAGCTTGCCAAGGAGGGTCTGCCGCCCATGTCCCCGGCCGAGGAAGAGCAGATCAAGGAACCGGTGATCACCGCCGCCAAGAAGGAAAGTAACGCCTTGTACAGCACCGCCAATCTTTGGGATGACGGAATACTGGATCCCGCTGAAACCCGGAACGTCCTGGGGCTGGCCATATCGGCCGCGCTGAACGCCCCCATCCGTGACGACGTCCTGGGTTACGGCATCTTCAGGATGTAGGGGGCAGGCCCGATCCGGCATTCCGTCAATTATGGTATGGATTACCGCTTTCGCGGGAATGACGGCTCTGGAACATATTGCTGCCGGAACAATAAATTAGCGTCTTAGGCAGCGGCGGTAGAAAACCATTGCGGAGCATCAGGCAGGAGACAGACATGTTCAAGAAGGTCCTGGTTGCCAATAGGGGGGAAATTGCACAGCGCGTCATGAATACTTGTCAGGAAATGGGTATCGCCACAGTGGCGGTCTATTCCGATGTCGACCGAAGGGCGGTCCATGTCCAGAAGGCGGATGAGGCCGTACCGTTGGGAAGTGCCGAGCCGTCCGCAAGTTACCTCAACATCGACAAGATCATCAAAGCGGCAAAGGAAAGCGGGGCCGAGGCCATCCATCCCGGCTACGGCTTCCTGGCGGAAAATCCGGATTTTGCCGCACGCTGTGAAAAGGAAGGCGTGGTTTTCATCGGGCCGCCGGCAAAGGTGATCCGTGAATTGGGAGACAAGACCATCGCGCGGCAGACGATGGCCAAAGGCGGTGTCCCCGTTATCCCCGGCATGAACAGCCCCGAAACGGACAGCGCGGTTATCGCGCGCGAGGCCGACGCCTTGGGCTATCCCGTTCTGATCAAGGCGGCGGCTGGTGGCGGCGGTAAGGGCATGCGCATCGTCCA
>JAQULV010000369.1 GCA_028718405.1 Smithellaceae bacterium | reverse complement strand
CTACGGCTTAAAGAAGGAGGAAAAAGCATGACCATGATCTGGCATCTGACAACTGACGGGGCAACGTGTTTGTGCGGTGTTTATGGAGGGGACCGGATGAATGTCCACTACGCTGATCGTGAACTGTCCGAAGGCCAGTGGTGTGATCGCTGTCAGGCAATCCACAAAGACCCGGAGAGGGAGGCGATCAGGGCCAGGCGGGAGAAGGCATATCTGGCGAAGCATGGGGAATATTGCCCGTACTGCGAGAGCGACCAGATCGGAGGCGGGCCGGTTGAGATCGACGCGGGCTATGCCCATCAGGATATTTTCTGTCTCTCCTGTGAGAAGGGCTGGATGAACGAATACACCCTCACCGGGTTGGTGGAGGACTGAGCATGAGCTACAAAGAAGGTGGCCGCAAGACGTTCTCCAAGTTCGACTGCCAGTGTGCCGGCTGCGGCAAGCGGATCAAGAAGGGTCAGGAGATCTTTCTGGACCCGAAGACCCGGAAGGCGTACTGCTGCAATATCAACGGGCGGGAGTAAACCATGAACAAGAACTGGGAATGGGAAGCTAAAGCCTACGCTCTTGACGGCGGGTCAGTTGTCTACCCGGAAGAGCGCATGGACACCGTTCGGGGATTTCCGGGGAGTTCCTGGGAAAGCTATGGATTTTTCTTCTGGCAGTGGGCCAACGAACTGACCCCCTGCTATCGGTGCCTGAGCTAAAAAACGAAGGGGGGTATAACACTATGGATGAATTCCGCTTACGCCTGAAAGCCGGCTTCCCCCTCCTCTGGGTGCAAACCCACGAGGAGCGCCGGGCCATCGCCGTCCTATCCAGCCAGTCGGATGGATGCGCGATATACGACTGGGATCTCGTGGGAGGTATGAGAGAACATGCTACGGATACCGTCAAGGAGATCCACGATCCGCTGGGTGCTATCAAAGCGTACATGGCAACGGCGGAAGAATCGGTGTTGTTTGTCAAGGATTTCCATAAGTATCTGACCAACCTTGAGGTGGTCAGGACAATCAAAAACATGACACCGACACTCAAGGCGTCTAACCGCCACATCGTATTCGTTTCCCCGGTTCTGCAAATTCCTATAGAACTGGAGAAGGATGTGACGATTGTTCCCTTCGAGCTGCCGACCGTAGACGATCTGGTGGCCGTTGCCCGTGGGCTGGTAGAGGATAACGCACTGGACACTCCAGTTGAGGAAACGGTCATCGCTACTGCACGGGGCTTGACTCTCGAAGAGGCGGAAAACGCAATGGCCATGAGCCTGGTAAGGGACAAAACCTTTTCCGCAGACATACTGGAGGCAGAGAAGCTCCAAGCCGTTCGGAAGTCCGGGCTTGTTGAGCTATACAAGGCTATTCCCGAATCGGAACTTGGGGGGCTCGCCAATCTGAAGGCTTACATTCACCGGCGTCAACCCGGCTTACAACGGAGCCACAACCTCGCCCGGCCAAAGGGGATCATGCTCGTCGGGCTACCCGGAGGGGGGAAATCGCTATCGGCTAAAGTTGCGGCCTCTGTTCTTGGGATGCCGCTGCTGCGTCTGGACATTTCAGCCCTGAAGGGCTCGCTCGTCGGAGAGTCTGAGGCCAAGATGCGCCAGGCTTTGGCACTGATCGACGCGGTATCGCCGTGCGTCGTGTGGATCGATGAGATCGAGAAGCACATTACCGGCGTCCAGTCCAGCGGCCGGTCAGATAGCGGAACGACCGCCGCCATGTTCGGGTATCTTCTCACCTGGATGCAGGAAAGCACCAGCCCAAAGTATGTGGTCGCTACCTGCAATGACGTTGAAGATATCCTGACGATCAGCCAAGGTGCCCTCATGCGGCGATTCGACGATGTGTTCTTCGTGGATCTTCCCAACGAGGAAGAGAGGAGCGAGATCCTGGCGATCATGAACCGGAGGTACAGCACAGATATCAAGCCCACCTTTGCAGAGATGATGGACGGGTGGACGGGTGCTGAGATCGAAAAGTTCATAGTCAGCTCAATCTACGACGGCGTAGACGAGGCATTTGCTGGAATCAAGCCGATCTTCCAGCAGAACAAGGAGCGAATCGAGAAGGCCAGGGACTGGGCCAGGTTCAATGCTCGCTTTGCCAGCCCGCAACCCGGGCAAGAAGTCAAGAAGAGGAGGATCAGAGCGTGAGCCACACAATGAACATCAGGATGGAAATCCACGACCGGGCGGCGCTGGACGCCGCCTGCCGCCGCCTGGGGATCACAACGAAGGAGGGCGAGCACCAACTGTTTGCCACAAAGGAAACGGGGACGGCCCTTTACCTGAAAGGATGGACTTTCCCGGCCGTGGTCAAATCAGACGGCAGTATCGCTTTTGACAACTACGGCGGGGCATGGGGCGATGAAGCCCGGCTGCATGAATTCCAAGCCTACTACGGGTTGGAGAAAGCCAAGATGGAAGCCATGCGCATGGGATATACCTGCACTGAGAGCCAGGAAGGTAAGAATCTGGTACTTCGCATTCAGGAGGTGTGATATGAAAGAGATCAAGATGACCTTTGATCCGCAAAGTGGCGAGTGCCGGGTCGAGGCATTCGGCTACAAGGGATCATCCTGCGCGGAGGCCACGCGTTTTCTGAAGGATGCACTTGGCCAATGCACCGACTTCCGCCGGAAAGCCGAGTGGTACGAGACAAGCCTGGAGATCAGCGGCCAAATAAACAGCAACCTATGCGGTTGAAAATGGGGAGGATATGGAGAACATATTACAGGAACGGGCCATGCTTGTCCATCTGCACATCTGCCAGTGGACAGGGCGCAGACAGGATAAGGCGGTAACCTCCAAGGTGGAGAGCG
>JAQULV010000368.1 GCA_028718405.1 Smithellaceae bacterium | reverse complement strand
GATAAGCCGTGAGGACCAGATCCCGGGCCACCCATTTCCTTTTCTTTGCCTTCGCCAGATCGTCCTCCGTCTTGATCACCGGACAGTTGAAGGTGGGGAGGACCATCTCCGTGGCTCCGGCCGCTTTGAAGATATCGGCCAGGATCATCGTCGCCCGGGCGAGTTTCGCCGTATCATTCTTGTTCAGGTTGTAGAAAATAAACGGCATGCCGCCCGGCCCCGGCCGCACGGAGCCGGTGGAGGTATCCTTGATCATCGCCCCGAAGACGGCCAGGTTCTGATAGGAGCCAAGCATGTCGGTATACTGCTTGCCGACGCCCGTGAAAGCGGCGCCCAGGACGGTGAAGGGCGCCGTGGCCCCCTCAAACATGATCCCCTCTTTTTCGAATTCGGAAACCTGGTATCCCTGCGGGATAGTGTAGGGATTCTTCATGTCCCGTCCCGGCATCACGGCGATCACGTAAGCGGCGGGATGAATGGTGAGGTTCTTTCCGACCCACTTGTTGCCGCGCACCAGCTTGTTCTTCTGCAGAACCGTCGGCGTCAGAAGCGATCCGCAGGCAACGACCACAGCGCGGGCTTTGCAGGTAAGCTGCACGGACCGGCCGTCCCTGCCTATCCCGTGAGCCTTCACGCCCGTCGCTCTCCTGCCCTCCGTCATAATCTCTTCCACCTTGAAACCCGTGAAGAGTTGGGCGGCAGAGGAAAGGGCCTTGGGTATATAGGAGATGTTGGTGGACTGCTTGGCGTCGTTGGGGCAGCCCAAGACGCAAACGCCCTGGCCGTCGCAGTCTATAGTGTTGTGGTGCAGCGGTCCGTGGTTCTTGTATCCCAACTTCTCGCAGCCTTCGGCAATAACCTCGCCGATGGGTCCCACATATTTCAGATCGCAGGTCTCCACGTGGATGTGCTGCTCGACCCGCTGGAAGTAAGGCGCCATCTTCTCCGGTGCAAAATCGGAAAGACCGTCCTTCACCCAAGCGTTCAGCACCTCATCGGGCGCCCGGAAGCAGGTGCAGGAATTGATCAGCGTCGTGCCTCCCACCGTTTTCCCCAGGGGAATGGGAATCGCGCAGTTGCCCAGCGATACGGGCATTCCCGTGAGCCCTCCCACACGCCACAGCTTGATCATCATCTCTAAGGAGACGCCGCTGAACTCGTGGCGCTTGTGAAAGGCGCCCTCTTCAACCATGGCGACGGCGAATCCCTTCTCGGCCAGCTCCTTGGCGACGACGGCGCCGCCCGCACCGGTTCCCACCACCACAACGTCGGCCTCGATGGTCTCGTCACCGGAGAAGTCCTCGGCGGGGAAGACCTGTTTCATCCACCGCGGCTCCGCCTCCGGCAGGACCTTCTCCTTGGCGTAGGGGACACCCAGATGGGCGTGTACTTCGGGGGAGCTGGTGTATACGACCTTGAAGGGCATCGTGAGCCCCAAACCCAACATGCGCTTCACGAACAGTCGGGAGTTGAGAAGGCCGCCCAGGTATGCGGAGCGCTCCTCGGGACTCATCCGGTAGAGGGTCTTGAAGGAATTGAAGGTCATCAGGGGCGAGAAATTGATAAGCGAAAGCAGCGTCGAGACTCCCATCTCCGCCGCCGGCCCCGCTTTGGCAAGATCGATCTCGATCTTTCTGACCATCTCCTCGGCGCTTATGGCCCGATCGGGGCTGCCGTGAAAGACGCCGTCGGCCAAGGCCAGGGCGGTCTTGCGTGCCTTCAGTCGCTGTACCGTTTGCGAGGTTTCCATATCCCTCCCTCTTGGTAGCGGTTATTTGGTTTTCTTGCCGGGGAATTGATTTGTCTTTCTGCTTGCTTATCGGTAAACGACGATAATGTCAAGGCCAATGAATGCTTGAAGGAGCATATTGGTCTCCTTCGTTGTTGACGTAACGGCGATCATCTGCTATGCGCTCCCATGTAAATTTCAGGCTCAAGAGGTACCATTCACCATGAACAGTTTCTTCTTTCCGGAAAGCCTGGTCGTCGTCGGCGCGTCGGCGCATAAGATGAATCTGGGGCAGATCATCGTTCTCAACAACTGTATGGGTTACCAAGGCGGGCTCTACGCTGTCGGCTCCAGAGAGGGCGACATTGATAAGGTGCACGTCTACACGAAAATCGAGGATATCCCTGAAACACCAGAGGTGGCCATCATCATTACTCCGGCGGACACGGTGCCCGGCATCATGCGCGACTGCGGGCGCAAGGGGATAAAACGCATCGTAATCGAATCCGGCGGTTTCAGCGAGTTCTCGCACGGCGATTACTCCCTGGAGAAAGAGGTGCTCGATATCGCCTCCTACTACGGTATGAAGCTCATCGGTCCCAACTGCGTGGGCACCGTCAATTTCGACATCAAGATGATGATGCCCTTTGCCTTCTTCAAAGGTACGCCTCAGGGGGGCAAGGTGGCAATCATCGCCCAGAGCGGCGGCGTCGGCTCCGTGTACCTGCTGGCGTTGCGCGAGTACGGCATCGTCCCGGGAAAATTCGTCAGCGTCGGCAACAAGATCCAGCTCGACGAGAAGGATTTTCTCGATTATTTCCTGAAAGACAAGGGCACGGACATTGTCACCCTCTACCTGGAGGATTTCAAGCGGGGCCGCGAGTTCTTCGACCTCGCCATGGCCGCCGATAAACCCATCGTGATCCAGAAGGCGAACCGCAGCGAGCTGGCCGCCGAAGCGGCGCGCTCGCACACCTCGGCCCTCTCCACGGGCGACGACGTGGTCGAAGGCTTCTTTCGCCAGGCGGCGGTGATCCGGGCCGAAGACGAGCTGGACATGATCAACGCCGTCAAGATTATGGGACTCCCTCCGATGA
>JAQULV010000367.1 GCA_028718405.1 Smithellaceae bacterium | reverse complement strand
GGCATAGGAGCCGATCGTGTAAGCGCCGGGCCGACGGACGTCGCCGAGGATAAAGACGGACATCGTCCGGAGGGCGCCCATGGAGATATCCACGTTGGTTCCCGTCATCTGTTCGGCCTGTTTGATCAGGTTCTGGGACATCTGTTCGAAGGTCATCCCCGCAACGGTCAGGGTGCCGATGCCGGGAATCATGATCTTGCCGTCGCGATCGATGGTGAGGTTGTAGGAGGCGTTTACCCGCCCCCACAGCGCGACGCGGACCTCGTCGCCGGGACCGACGACGTACTTCATCGGGATGGGGATATCCTTCCGATCCGTAACGACTTTGACGGCCGCGTCGCGGAAAAAGTCGTAGCCGAAGGGCTTGAGGTCGAGGGAGATGTCCTGGTACTTCCCCGTAGCCTGGGCGCGTTCGAAGAGGGATTCACCCTTCGGGAGATCGCCGAGGACCTGCTTGGCATCCCTGGCATCTTCCTGGGTTTTTTTGCTATCTTCCGGACCTTTCTTGGTATCTTCAGCCGCCTTTTTTGCCGGCTCCGCCCCTTTTACGGCCGGCGCCTTCGCTTTTTCCGTTTCCTTGGGCTTCGCCGGTTCTGTAGGCTTCGCCGCCTCTTTTTTTGCCGCTTCCTGCTGTTGGAGAAGCTCCTTCCCCTTGGCAACCTCCGCCGGCGAGAGGTTCTTGAATTCCGGCCGCACCTTCAAGGCCTCGACGGCCCCGGGGGTGATCTGCCCGCCCGTCTTGCCCAGTTCCTGCATCACCGCGCTCTGCTGGCTCGGGCTGAGGTTCTGGAAAGTGGCCTGACCGGCCGCCGTCATCGCGGGCGCATCCGCGGGAAGGGCCGCCGGCGCCTGGGCGCCTGCCTGCTGGGCCGAAATCACGGCCGGGGTCAATAGCAGGAAAACCGCAAACAGCATTCCGATCAGGTTTTTCAAAAATTTATCCATTTTTCTCACTTATGATTTTTTATGACCGCCTCCGGAGGCGGAGGGCGTTGCGCAGATTGGCCAGCCGCTCGGGGTCCTCGCGCGTCTTGAGATTTTTCACGTATTCCAGGAAAAAAGCCAGAAAGATCGCAATGAAAAACGCCACCACCACCGCAATCATGCAGATCTGCGCACGCTTGGGGGCGAATTTCCGCTCCGGGACGAAGGCCGGGTCGATGACGTTGAAGCTGTAGTATCGCTGGACCATCGCCACGGTCTCCTTCTCGATCTGCCCGGCAATCATCCCGTAGATCCGGTTTTTTAAGAGCGGGTCGGTTGTCTTCGCCAACTGCTCATAAAGGCCTTTCAACTGTGCCGCGGAATCCGTGAGGACCGACTGGCGAAGATATTCACTCAGACCCTCCACATAATAATTCAGGATCGTCTGGGCCATTTTCGGGTCCTTGAACTCGAAGCTCAAGCTGAGAACATTCTTTTTCCTGTCGGGCACCGACTTCAGCATACCCTGCATAACCTTGTAGGCGTCCTGCCAGGTCGGCGGTTTCTTCACCCCCGCCTTCCAGCGCTTTTTTTCGGCATCCCAGGAACCCTCAAAAAGGAGAGGCAGAAGGTTGTACTTCATCACGATGATGTTCGTCAATTCCCGGCTCTTCAGGACGACGTCGAACTGTTCGAGAGAGCCCGCCGCTTGAAACATGTCCGGGGCGATCATGCCGCCCAGATCGCCCAGGGCGGCCAACGCGCCGCCGGGCGCACGGCCCTGTGCGGTGGTGGCGATCGTGCATTCGGAGCGGTAGATGTTCTTCATCTGCAGGCTGTAGACGACCGCGGCGACGCCCGCCAGGAAAACGACGGAGAGGATCATCACCTTGTGTTTGAGAAGCACGATAAAGAGGTCGAGGAGGTTGATCTCATCCTCCTCGGCCATGCCGGGGGGATACGGGTTCCGGCTGCCGGGCGACGCCAGACGGGGATCGGCCGCGGCGCCCGGGGAACAGCCGCCGGGCGCTGTCAAGTGCGGCTCTTCCACCGATGCGCCCGGGGGGTTTCTCCCGTCCAGTTTCGGCTGCTGATCGAGTCTCTTCCCCACGGGTGCGCCCGGGGGAGACTCCGCGGGAATCGCCGGCCGCACCGGCGGGTTTTGCGCATCGTCAGGCAATTTCGGCTCCTTTGTACATACAGCTCCGCTTCCTCGATTACATCGGCGCCCGGTCAGCCGCGCCGACGGCAATGGATTCTATTGGATGGTTGTATCGGTTCATTGACATAAAATTCCCGGGGTCGCGCCCTTGCAGACATGGAGCGCCGACCTGGTTCTTGCCGTACATGGCCGCCGGTCGCAACATGAGCCGCGATAAATAGCGCCAATCCCGTTGATTGTCAATGACTATCTGCATTTTCGCAAACGAACTGACTTTAAACACTCAAAGCGATTGTTTGTCAATATATAATTATATGTTATATAATATATAGCCAATCCATATGTCACAATAGCAGCGCGGCGATTTTCCGCTGCGCGGACGCCTCCAGATACGGGTGCATCGGGAGGCTGAAGATCCGCCGCGCGCAAGCTTCGCTGACAGGAAAAAGGGGCGGACAGCTCCGGATTATTTCTCTGCCGCGCTGCTGTTCTGTCCCTTCCCGCACGGGATCAGTCCTTTCCCTCGACGGATCGGGATGAGCATCCCGCAAGGCGGTTGCGCTGACGGCCTGGTCCGCGGTTTCGCCGCCGTAGCCGAGGCCGGCGAAGGCCGCCTGGCGGTGGAGCGGCTTGGGGTAGTAGATCGCGGTCGGGACGCCGCCGTCCCGAAGCTTCGCCATCAGCGCGGCCCGCTCGTTGTCGTCGCGGGCGAGGAGCGAATACTGCGCCCAGGCGCTTTTATATCCGTCC
>JAQULV010000366.1 GCA_028718405.1 Smithellaceae bacterium | reverse complement strand
TTCGATAACGGCGGCCATGGGGAAACGCTTATCACCGCCGTAGCCGCAAAGCTCTGAGGACGCGAGCAGGATCAAGGGACGGAAACGTTTGCCGCCGCCGCCGATGAGATGTTGGATAATCTCAGGGATGATATTGATCTCCGAGCAGAGGTTTCCCTCCATGGTCTGCTCGACCTGGATCAAATCATCACGGTATCTGGAAAAGACGTCTTGAATCTGCATTGTCCTGGGGATTTTAAAGAGATATTTGATAATTAAACTATATGCGATGGCGCCGGCGATGTCAATCGAATCTCGATTCGGCCCAAAGTAGTTCACGCGGAGCTTAGGGAACAACTTCAGCGAAGAGATCGTAATCGTCGGCGGCTACAATCCGGCAGTTGAGGATATCGCCGGTGCCGGGGCGGCCTTTCCTGACATAGGTGGCGCCATCCACCTCGGGCGCCTGACGCCGCGCCCGGCCCAGGAAGGGGAAATCCTTCCTCCCGCTTTTCCCTTCGATGAGTACCTCCGTGCGAGAGCCGACAAGGCCTTCGTTGATGGCGCGGGAGATCGGTGCCTGCTCCGCCATGATGAACTCCCGGCGTTCTTCTTTTACATGGCGGGTAACCTGCGATCTCAACGCCGCGGCCTTCGTACCCTTTTCGCGCGAATAGGTAAAGACTCCCAGATGGTCGAACCTCGTCTCGCGGACGAAATCGAGAAGCCGCTCGAAGCGCCGCTTTGTCTCGCCGGGGAAGCCGACGATCAGCGACGTCCTTAGTGCCAAGCCGGGTATCGCCCGGCGCGCCTGCTCGATCAACGCCTTGATTCGGGCGCTATCCACGTGCCGGTTCATGGCGTTAAGGATCGTATCGTCGATATGCTGGATCGGCAGATCGATGTAAGCGCAGATTTTATCACTACCCGCCATCGCCGTCAGGACATCCGGCTTCAGGGTTGCAGGATGGGCGTAGAGAAGCCTGATCCAGCGGATCTTGTCGATGGCGGCGAGATCGGAAAGAAGTCCCGCTAGCCCCGACTTTTCCTTTCGGTCGCGCCCGTAGGCGGTCGTGTCCTGGGCGGTGAGGATGATTTCCTTGATCCCGGTGTCGGCCAGCGCCGCCGCTTCTTGCAGGATGTCCTGCTTTAACCGGCTGCGCAGGCTTCCCCTGATCGAGGGAATTACGCAGTAGGTGCAGCGATTGGAGCAGCCCTCGGCGATCTTGAGATAGGCGGTGGCGGGCCTTCCTTCCAGAAGGCGAGGGTGGCCGGCATCCATAAGAAACGTGGGCTTGGTGACGACCGAGCGCCTGTCCGACGTCTTTTCGATCAATGCCTGCAGGTGTTCCGCGATCCTTGGAACCTCGGCCGTCCCCAAAAAGAGATCGACCTCAGGGAGTTCCTTCTCCAACTCTTGAGGATATCGCTGCGGGAGGCAGCCGGTCACCACGAGATAGCGCAACCCTTGCTCTTTCAATGCAGCAGCGGTCAGGATCTCGTCGATGGCCTCTTCCTTCGCCGGCAGGATAAAGGCGCAGGTGTTAACGATGCAGATCTCCGCTTCTTCCGGGGGGACGATGGTGAAGCCCGCCTCAAGGAGAAGACCGGCCATCACTTCGGCGTCGATCTGGTTTTTGGAGCAACCCAGGCGGATGATGTGTACTTTCATGGATCAGTGGGGGAGCTTGCGGACCAAGACCTTGCGGGGTTTCACGCCGTCGGAGAGCCCCACGATTCCCTCCTGCTCCATCTTCTCGATCATGCGGGCGGCGCGGTTGTAGCCGATCTTGAGATGACGCTGGACCAGAGAGATCGAGGCGACGCCCAGGTCGGTGACCAATTCCACCGCCTCGTCGTAACGCTCGTCGAAATCGTCGTCGCCCTTTTCTCCGGCGGATGGCTCCGCTTCAAAGCGGGAGATGGTCTCGTCATAAGCGGGCATGGCTTGTCCCTTTACGAATTCAACGATCCGGCCGATTTCCTTATCGGAGACGAAGGCACCGTGAATCCTCATCAGCTTGGAAGTCCCCGGGGGGCTGAACAGCATATCGCCGGCACCCAGGAGCTTTTCGGCGCCCAGCGTGTCCAGGATCGTCCGGGAATCGACCTTTGAGGAGACCTGGAAGGATATCCGCGTGGGGAAGTTCGCCTTGATAACACCGGTAATGACATCCACGGAAGGTCGCTGCGTGGCCAGGATCAAATGGATGCCGGCGGCTCTCGCCATCTGCGCCAAGCGCGCGAGCGATTCTTCCACGTCCCGCTGCGCGACCATCATCAGGTCGGCCAGCTCATCGATGACGATGACGATGTAGGGGAGTTTTTCTGGTCCGGCCGGTCGCGCCGCTGCTTCCTCGGAATCTTCACGGACGATGACGTCATCGGCGGAGGACACCTTCTTCGCTACCAGTTGGTTGTAAGCCTCGATCCCCTTGGCGCCCAACTCGCTGATCAACTGGTAGCGTCTCTCCATCTCTTCCACGGCCCATTTGAGGACCTGGGCCGCCTTCTTGGGATTCACGACGACCGGATGGAGAAGATGCGGGATGCCCTCATAGGCGGAGAGCTCGATCCGCTTCGGATCGATCATTAGAAACTTCACGCTCTCAGGAGCGGCCTTGAACAGGATGCTGCAGATCATGGCGTTGAGCGACACGCTCTTCCCGGAACCGGTAGTCCCGGCGATAAGCAGGTGCGGCATCCGCGCCAAATCGGTAATGACCGGCATACCCAGAATATCTTTTCCCAGGGCGATGGGAAGGTTGCATGCCGAACCCAGGAAGGTTTCGTTATCCAGGACGTCCTTCAGGAAGACCGATTCGCGTTCGTAATTGGGCAGTTCGATACCGATAGCGGCCTTAC
>JAQULV010000365.1 GCA_028718405.1 Smithellaceae bacterium | reverse complement strand
CGGTTGGCTTCTTGTCCAGCTGTATCGGAAAGCACCCGCCGCGAAGTTGGTCGGCGCCGACATCTCTCCCGCCATGGTCGCCAAAGCCAAGGAAAACCTGGCAAAGGAAGGGCTGAGCGATACCGTAATCATCGAGGAAGCCAGCGCCTCCCACCTTGCTTTTCCGGACGCTTCTTTCGATATCGTGGTCAGCACGGGCTCCGTTCATCACTGGAAGGAACCGGTGGCGGCGTTGAACGAGATCCACCGCGTCCTTGCACCCGGCGGTCATGCCCTGCTTTACGATATCATGAGCGATACCCCGCGTGAGGTTCTGCGCGGGGCGGCTAAAGAATTCGGACGGTTTCGAATCATGCTCCTGTGGCTCCATGCCTTCGAGGAGCCGTTCCTCAGCGGCCGCGAGCTCGAAGCGTTTCCGCGGGGAAGCCTCTTCGGCCGTGGGGAAACGAGATACGTGGGTGTTCTCAACGGCCTGATCATGAAGAAGGACGACTGATCACGGAAATCGGAGGGGATGGCGAGGGGATCCTTCCCCGAGATTTCCATGAGGTGCTGCGCTGGAGGGAATAATGTCACTTATCAAATTGAGTGCGGTCGAAGAAAAGGAGATGGTGCCGGGCTTCTGGGGACGCTTCGTGCACACGGACAATGTAACGCTTGTCTACTGGCGCGTAGAATCCGGGGCGGCCCTCCCCGAACATGCCCACCGTCATGAACAGATCACCAATCTAATCACGGGCGATTTCGAGCTTACCGTCGCCGGGCAAGTGATCAAGATGGGTAAAGGCGAGGTCGTCACCATCGCCCCTCACGTCAGTCACGCCGGGAAAGCGATTTCCGATTGCTACCTCATCGACGTCTTTTACCCGGCACGAGAAGATTATCGCTAGCAGGTGCGGGGAGCGGATTATGAACGCGAACTCGGAGAGAGAACTCACTGGATACTGCGGACTATACTGCGGCGATTGCGTCCGCTTCTGTAACCGCTTTTCGCCATTGGCAGCCGACCTTTTGTCCGCGCTCGACAAATCACGGTTTGCGAATTACGCCGCGATCAAAAGCCGCTCCGTGCCGGCCCTGAAGTCTTACGGGGAGGCCGTGGCCGTTTTGGATGCGATCGCCTCTTTGCATTGCGATACGCCCTGCGCCGCGGGTGGCGACGGATGCGTGGGCTCCTGCCCGATAAAGGAATGTGTCCGGAAGAAGAACCTCGCCGGCTGCTGGGAATGCAAAACCTGCGATCGTTGCGCGCTGCTCGATCGACTTGTCCCGATGCACGGTGATGCCCCACGACGAAACTTGAAGTTCATCAAGAAGTCCGGATTGAACAACTGGACGGCGAACCGCGAAAAGTTCTATCCCTGGCTATAGCAGTTCCATCAAGACCGCACCTGACGGGGTTATCTATGAACAGAAGAGAGTTTCTGGGCTTCGCGGGAAAGGGCATTTTCACTGTCTCGGCAGCGGGACTCATGCAGGGATGCGGCGAGGTTGTGAGATCGGATTTTCCCGAAGCGCAACAAGAGGACGGTCGCGGCTCCGCCCTCAGCCGCGACTTCCTCGACATGCTCTACCTGGCATCGCTGGCTCCGAGCGGTCATAACGCGCAACCGTGGACGATCAGAATCAAGAAGGCACAACACTGGATTCTGGGCTCAAAACCCGAACGTTGGCTCCCGGCTGTGGATCCCAACAACCGCGAGGTGCTCCTTTCCCTAGGCGCCTTCCTGGAGAATCTCGCCGTCGCCTCCCAGGCAAAGGGATACCATCTCGAATACGGTATCATCGCGATCAACCCCGAGAATACGGATATCTGCGAGATCAACGTCGTCAAGGCGCCACCTCAGGAAGCCGACATCGAGGCGATAAAGAAAAGGCGGACGTTACGCCTGCGATTCATGAACAGAGAAATCAAAGGCGATGACTTAAGATACCTGACCGCGGGGATCTCAGGCACGTCTTACTTTCCGCCTTCATCGTCGGGTGCCAGGTATCTATCCACGGGCACCTTCGAGGCTAATCGTCAACAGACGCTCCGGAAAGCCGCCCAGGAGGAACTGGCCAACTGGATTCGTTGGTCCGACCGGGACGCCAAGAGGTACCGTAATGGCCTGACTACGGCCGGCTTGGAATTGGAGGGTTTCCCCGCGTGGGTGGCCAGATACTTCTACAACCGCAAGACGGTGCTGACGGACGATTTCAAAAGAAGAACCTTGGCGTTGGTAAGAGATGAGGTGAACTCCGGCGGAGGCTGGATCACGCTTTCCTGCCCCAACGGAGAAATTTCATCGCTGATCGAGGCGGGCCGGATCTTCGAGCGGCTTTTTCTGCGTGCCCGGAGCCGCGGCATTGCTATTCACCCCATGTCGCAGATGCTAGAGGAAGACCCATGGCGAAACGAAGTGGCGGGAAATCTCGGTGTGGGGCAAAGCGTTCAGCTTATCCTTAGGGTCGGCTATCGGAATCCTTACCCAGATCCGGTAAGTCTCAGGATGCCGGTGGCCTGGTTCACGGAGGTCCACTGAGCGGGCAGCAAGGTAATCATCTAACAGGGGGGGGAGGAAATGAGCTACGCTGGGAAGCAGGTTAAGGTAACGTTTTGCTCGGTAGTTGTCGCCTTACTTTTCATGTCCGTCGCATGCTCCAGATCCGACTCCGACAAAAACGGAGAACCTTTGCTGTCGCCTGCGGTTCTCCAGAAGCAGTGCCGGGAAATTATCGGAGAACCGCGCGTGGAAAAGATATCTCCGCACGTATGGTTGGCCATAGGTTACGATCTGGCGAGCACGGTCCTCATCAATACGCCGGTCGGGAATGTTATTGTCGATACGGGAATGAGCCCGGCGCGCGCAAGGCTG
>JAQULV010000364.1 GCA_028718405.1 Smithellaceae bacterium | reverse complement strand
AGATGGAGGTAGAGTTTTGTCTCCTTCTCTCGCTTCAATTCTTAATCGTTTCCTCGCGCAGATAGTGAGTTGATACTACATGACTTTGCCCTGCTAATCAAGGAACATTACCATCCGGAATTGGCTTGAAAAATGGAGCTAACTGTTATAGAAATCAGCAATATTCGTGGTTCCGTACTGAACCTTATGAGGAGGATTTATGACTGAAATAATCAATGTTCATGCCCGGGAAATACTGGATTCACGGGGAAACCCAACCGTTGAAGCGGAGGTAACGTTATACTGTGGCATCACAGGTCGCGCTTCGGTGCCCTCCGGAGCGTCGACAGGAGAGCACGAGATGTTAGAGTTGCGTGACGGCAAAAAGAAGCGTTTCCTCGGCAAGGGCGTGGAAAAGGCCGTATCCAACGTCATCGAAAAGATCGGCCCAGAGATAGTCGGTATGGATAGTCTGCGGCAGAGAGAGATCGATTACGCAATGATTGCTCTTGACGGCACGGAGAATAAAGGCAACCTCGGCGCCAACGCGATCCTGGGCGTATCGTTGGCATGTGCCAAGGCGGCCGCCGAAGCGCTGGAGATACCTCTTTATCGCTATATTGGCGGTGTTTCCGCTAAGGACATCCCTGTGCCCATGGCCAATATCCTCAACGGAGGCCAGCATGCCGACAACAACGTCGACATCCAGGAATTCATGATCATGCCCGTCGGTGCCCCCAGCTTCCGGGAAGGGATAAGGATGTGCGCCGAGGTTTTTCACAATCTTAAGTCGGTACTCAAAGCAAAAGGGTACAACACGGCAGTCGGTGACGAGGGTGGTTTCGCCCCCAACCTCAAATCAAATGAGGAGGCCTTAGGACTCATCACTACCGCTATCGAGAAAGCCTCTTATCGACCGGGCAAAGATATCTTCATCGCACTCGATGCGGCTGCCAGTTCATTCTTCAGCAAGGGCAAGTACACCTTGGCCGCTGAAAAAAGGCCCGTAAAGACGGCAGCGGAGATGGTCAAATTTTATCAGGAACTCGTGGGTCGTTACCCCATAATCTCGATCGAAGACGGCTTGGCCGAAGACGATTGGGAAGGCTGGCAGATGCTCACAGAAGCACTGGGGAAAAAGATCCAGCTCGTGGGCGACGATCTTTTCGTAACGAACAGAAGGCGTCTCGAAAAGGGAATCGCCTGCGGAGTTGCCAATGCCGTTCTGATTAAACTGAACCAGATCGGTACTCTGACCGAGACCATGGAAACGATCCAGGCGGCCAAGGAAGCTGGATATACGAACATCGTGTCCCACCGTTCGGGAGAAACCGAGGACACCTATATGGCTGACATCTGCGTGGGTGCTAATTGCGGACAAATTAAGAGTGGCTCGCTATCCCGGAGCGAACGCCTCGCCAAGTATAATCAACTTCTGCGCATCGAGGAAGATCTTGCTGATGCCGCTGTATATAGGGGAATAGGGGCATTCTACTCGATCAAGCGATAGAAGCCCTTTATCTGCCGGAGACAAAAGAGGGAGAGGAATGGAATCCTCTCCCTCTTCAATTGATCCGTAAACCCTCTTTGCTACAGGAAGCGGAAAAGGCGGCGGCGGATAGACTCGATCTGGCTTTTGTTCTCGGTGAGTCCGTAAGCCTTTCTTTCCTTCTTGTCCGCTTTTTCGCCCAGTTCTTTAGGGACAACTACTTTCGCCTCCGAGAAGACGCTGATGGCGTTCTGATAGTTCGCCTGAGAGAGGGCCTCCGTCCGCGTTATCTCGCCTTTCTTGAACATGAGCTCACCCAGGCGCAAAAGCTTTTTCGTCCAATCTTTCTCCGCAATGGGTGCCTTCCTCAGGTAAGCCGATCCGCGGATGACGACCCAGTAAGATTCGATATAGTTGTGGATCAAGCCAGCAAAGGGTTTCAGGTTTGTCCGCCCCTTCCCTTTGACTTCAATCGTGGCTTCTCCAGACGAAGACTCCGCTGTCCTTCCAGTAATCATCCCCCGTTCCTGCAGATAACTCAGGACCTGTTCAACTTCCTCCGTCTCCGTTACACCATCGTCGAAGATGAATTCCCGGTGAAAGATCCGTTTGAAAAACCGATAGTCTTCAACGATTCTGCCGACGGAAATAACATCCTCCGTATGTGCCAGGATCGATGAAGCAACGAAACTTACCGGAACGAAGTAATGGAGGATGTTGTTCTTGTAGTACTCGATGTTGAGACGTTTATTGTCATCGAGCGAATAGACAATTTCTGTCAACTCTTCGTCATCACCCTCTTCCATGCCGATACGTGAGATTAGGCGGGACTGAACAAAGAGATTCAACGCCTCCGAGACGGCCTTATCCAGATCGGACAGCGTGGAAGCGAACTTCACCCCTCGATGGGCCAGGTAGTCATAGAATACTCGCAGGACGTCTATTAGTTCGTCTCCGGCAATGCCCCGGCGGTTGTGACACAGCAATCCCGACGCAACCAGGGCGAAAGGCGTTACAACGGACACCTTCGTTATTTCCAGGACGATGTCGTACCCGATCTTGCGATAGGTGCTCTGCCTTTCTTCGATTGTCATCTCTTCAAAAGATTTTGGTTGCTGCTCCAGATACGACTTTAGAAGGATGGGTTCGGCAATATTGACGTAGACACGGCCGTAGCGTTTGCGAAGAATCCGGCTGCTCTTGATCACATCGGTGGTCTTTTCCTTTTCTTTCGCCGCTCCGCCCAATTCCTTGAGATAAGACTTCTCCTCGATGATCCGGTCATATCCTATGTAGACTGGTATAAGTGCCAAGTCATCGGCCGCCTTCTCTTGGAAAGCCTGGATGATCATGGAAAGAAGCCCATACTTGGGCAGAACCATCTTGCCCGTTC
>JAQULV010000363.1 GCA_028718405.1 Smithellaceae bacterium | reverse complement strand
CCATACGCCAGGGCCTGACCAGACAGGAGCTGGCGCAGTGGATTATTCCCCATCCCACGCTGAGTGAGACGTTGGGATTTCGCTAAGAAAAGGTAAATGATCAGGAGGAAAGATATGGGCGAAAAGGGTGTAGCGGTAGAATCGCTGATCGGCGCCTGGAGGTTGATCTCATTTCAGAGTCGGACGGCCGATGGTCAATCCTTCTTTCCCTTTGGGGCCGGCGCCAAAGGCTACGTCCTCTTTTCCGCCAGCAACTTCATGTGCGTTGCCATCATGGCGGAAAACCGGCCGGTCATTACGGCGAAGGACCTGATCGAGACAACCGTCGAACAGCGTGCCGAGGCGGCGGCAACGTATATTTCCTATGCCGGTCCCTTTACGCTGCGTGAAGGTCTTCTCGTCACTCGCGCCGAAGTAAGCTTCTATCCCCACTGGGTGGGTACAGATCAGGTCCGCATCTGCGAATTGTTCGGGGATAAGTTGACGCTCACGACGCCCCCGGTTCTCGTCTTCAACACGGAGCTAACCTCGATCCTCACCTGGGAGAAGTGTTGAGACCGACAGCGGGCGGGGATTGCCGATCACCTTCCAGCCAGAAATCGTTGTTCTCGACGGGATCGTAGAACCGAGCCGTGCCGTCTACCCAGACGACCGGGGAATCCTGCCGTGCGTCGTACTCGTGGATGAGCCTGTCCACCGTCATCAGATAGCCCAGGACAAATCCATGCTTCTTTACGGCCGCGACGGCGTAAGCCGAGCAGGTCGGATAAGACGGACAGCGGTCGCCGTCGACAGGAGAGATATAGTTCTGGAAAAATCTGAGTGCAGTCAGGAAAAATCCTGCCGGCAGTGATTCGGGCTCTTCAGCCGTGGCGGTCGCCGTCCCTTGGGATGCCGGCTTTTGAAACGGGGTGGGCGGTGCTGCCCCCCAGGCGTCCATTGCCACACCCATCCACAGAGACGCAATAAATAACGCGAGAAGGACACCTCCCGCTTTCTGCGAGTTGGGGAAGCTTCTATCGTGTTGCGGAAGACGCATCGTGTTTGCCCTGGTATTGTGCCGGTGCTTTTAAGGAGCCGAACCTTGCCGCAATCTATTAAGAACGGAGATGAAGGTCAAGGGGTAACTTTGACTACCGATCCGGGCGCCGGTACCGACCTTGATAAAAGAAGTCCACCGGTGTATAGAGGTCACCGGTATAGCGATGCCGGATCACCGTGGGAGGAGGATATGGAGGAGGAAAAATCCAGTTCGACCGCGTCGGGCGTGGCGAGTCTTCGTGCCCTGCACCAACTCTTCGATGCGGAGCCGAAGATCCTCGATGATCCCGTTGTCCTGAAGATCGTCGATGAAAAACTCGTCGGTTTCATCCGCGACCGGATCGCCGATTACCAGACGCCCTTTATGAGAGGACTCCGTGCGCACATCGTCGTGCGCAACCGCTATGCCGAAGATTGCCTGGAAGCCGCAGTGACCCGCGGTGTACGACAGTACGTCATGCTGGGGGCCGGGCTGGACACCTTCGCTCACCGCCAGCCTGAGTGGGCTCGGTGTCTCAACATCATCGAAGTCGACCATCCCGCGACGCAGAAAGCCAAGTGCGAACTCCTCACGAAGGCCGTGCTTGCCGCGCCCGCGAATTTGAACTACCGCGCCGTGGATCTGGAGAAGGTGTCTCTCCATGATTCCTTGCAGGAATGCACCTTTGATTTCGGGCGCCCGGCGTTTTTCTCCTGGTTGGGGGTCATGGTCTATCTTACGGAAGAGGCGATCGATAAGGTATTTTCTTTTATCGCCTCGCTGCCGCGCGGCAGCGAGATCGCCTTCGATTTTTCACCCCCGGAATCCGCCCTGGAAGGAGGCGCCGACGGACGTTCCATGATCGCCGCCGCAGCGGCCGCATCGGGGGAACCATGGCGGACGCGCATTACGCCGGAATCGCTGGCGGAGAAACTGTGCCGCTTGGGATTTTCAGCCGTCAACTTCCTCACCTTGGAGGAAGCACGGGCGCGGTACTTCTCTGGCCGCAAAGACGACCTGCCGGCACCCCGCCTGATACGCATCGGCTCCGCCGTCGTTTAAACCCACATTCATCGCAGGCACATCTATCTGGTGGTCTCCAGCGCCTCCTGGACGTGGGCCGTTTTTCTCAGATAGAGAAAGGCCCCCAGCGTGCAGCAGAGTCCGCCGATGAGCAGCGTGTAGGGAACACCGATTATCCCCGCTAAACCGCCGGCCATCAGGCTTCCAAAGGGCGCCATGCCTATGAAGGAAAGCGTGAAGAAGCTCATTACCCGTCCCCTTTTGTCGTCATCGACGACGGTCTGCAAAAGCGTGTTGGTTGACGCTACCTGGGCCATGAGGCCGAAACCGGAAGCGACGAGGAGAACCAGCGACAGCCACAGGGAATGAGAGAAGGATAAAGCCGCCAGCCCGACCCCGAAGACCGCCACCGCGCGCGGGATGATCTTGTGAAGATCGCGGACATGTCGCAAGGTGGCCAGATAAATGGCGCCGATCATGGCGCCCGCCCCGGAAGCGGACATCAGGAATCCCAGCGTATGGGAGCCGCCGCGCAGGATATCGTGTGCAAAGGCGGGCATGAGCACGGCGTAGGAAGCACCCAGGAGGCTGGTGAGCGCCATGAGCATCAGCGTGTAGCGGATCGCCTTGAAGTTGTAAGCGTAGATCATCCCCTCCTTGATTTCGGCCAGGATATTTTTCTCGCCTCCCGAAGGGTGAACGGCGGGAACGATCTTCATGGCGAGCAAAGCGGCGATCACGGCGATATAGCTGACGCCGTTGAGAAGAAAGCAGACCCCCTCTCCCACCAGGGCGATGAGAACACCGGCCACCGACGG
>JAQULV010000362.1 GCA_028718405.1 Smithellaceae bacterium | reverse complement strand
GGCCGCCAGCGGAAGAGGGATCTGGGCCGTTGTCACTCACCTTGACCACATCGGCGTCAAGGCCCGCTACGAGCAGGCGCTGATCATCCGCTCGTGGGTGCGCGCCCGCAGGTCGCCCGTCATCCTGATGGGCGATTTCAATGATCGTCCCGGCTCCGCTGTTCACCGGCTTCTCAGTTCGAAGGAGACGGGGCTGCAGGATTCCTGGCAGACTCTGGGCCTTACCGAAGGCCGTAAAGGGATGACCCACCACGGCTTCAGCGGCATCCCTCAGAAGACGCGCATGGACTGGATCATGGTGAGCGGCCATTTTCGCGTCACGCGCGCTGTTATCGTCCGCGACAACCTCCAGGGGCGCTATCCCTCGGATCATTTCCCCTACTACACCGATCTCGAATGGTCCTAGCCGAGTCCGTTTCGGCGTTGACAGCGCACCGTCCGCAGCATATAGTCGCGCGCGAAATCGAGAGACGCAGCTTGGAAAGAGACATCCTCTCTGCACAGAAAGGGCCCCACGATGATACAGATCAACGCCTTGCTGATCTTCTTTCTCTCCGCGTTCATAGGGACGGCGCTGCTGCGCTGGCTGTTGAAACAACTCAACAGCAGCCACCTAAAGAAGTTCGGAAACCAGGTCCCGGAAGCGCTCACGGGTGAGATCGATGAAACCCAACTGGGCAAGATAAGGGACTATGCCGTGGAGTCTTCGCGTTTCGACACCGTCGAGAGTCTGGTGGGCGATGCCCTGACGCTGGCCGCTGTCCTCAGCGGGATCCTTCCCTGGCTCCTGGGACTGATTCTGTCCTGGAACCTCTCCTTCGTCCTCTCAGGTCTTATTTTCTTCGGCGCTTTGGCGCTTGTCAGCATCCTTCTGGGCCTGCCTTTCGATCTTTACGGCACCTTTGTCATCGAGAAAAAATACGGCTTCAGTACCATCACCTTGAAACTATGGCTGGCCGATCTCGCCAAGGGGCTCATGGTATCGGTCATCATCCTGGGGGCGCTCCTCACGGCCTTCCTTGCTCTTTTGGATCACGCCCCGCATCTCTGGTGGTTTCTATCCTGGCTTATCTTTGCCTCTTTCCAGTTAGTCATGATCTGGCTTTATCCGATCATCATCGCTCCTCTGTTCAACAAATATGATCCCGTTCAGGATGAAGAGCTCAGAAACGAGATCGTCGCGATGATGGCCGAGGTCGGTCTGAAGACGGAGGGGGTCTATCAGATGGACGCCGCAAAAAGGAGCCGACATACCAACGCCTATTTCACGGGACTAGGCAAAACGAAACGCATCGTCCTGTTCGATACGCTTCTTTCTTCCCACAGCCGCGAGGAGATCCTCTCGGTCCTGGCCCACGAGATCGGCCACTGGCGAAAGAAACACGTCTTAAGACAGCTATTGTTTATCGAGGTTCTATCGCTTGTTGTCCTGTACCTCGCCTATCGTTTGATCGACTGGCCTTTGCTTTACGCGACCTTCGGTTTTACACAGCAGATACCCTACGTGGGCATCCTACTGCTGGTTGCAGTCTTCGGGCCTTTATCTTTCTTTGTCGCTCCTTTAGCCTCCAAGGCCATACGGAGATTCGAACGCGAAGCGGATGCCTTTGCCGCCGACCTCGGGCGAGCAGCACCCCTGCGGCTCGCCCTGATAAGACTGGCCAAGGACAATCTTTCCAATCTCCACCCCCATCCTCTTTACGCGTGGTTTTATTACACCCACCCGCCACTGACGGAGCGGATCGCGTATCTGGAAAGGCTGGAAAAGGCAAAAGCCCCTTGATTTTCAAGATGAGATCGCTAAACTGAAAAAGAAGGGACCTCCGTACCCAAGGGGATAAGATGCCGATCTACGAGTTCTACTGTCGAAGATGCAATACCGTCTACAATTTCTTCGCCCGGAGCGCCAGTACAGACAGAATCCCATCCTGTCCGCGCTGCAAGACGGTGAAGCTTAAGCGACAAATGTCGCTGTTTTCCAAAGTCTCGGGAAGAAAAGATGAGGCCGGTGCCCCCGATGATGGGCTTCCCCCCATCGATGAGGCAAGGATGGAGAAAGCCATGGCCATGCTCGCCGCCAAGGCAGACAAGATGAACGAGGATAACCCCCGTCAAGCAGCCGGCCTCATGCGCGAGATATCAGAAGCGACGGGAGTGAAGCTGGGAGCAGGGATGGAAGAGGCGCTCCGACGTATGGAAAACGGCGAGGATCCTGATCGAATCGAACAGGAAATGGGGGATCTGCTCGAAGGTGAAGAGCCCTTTTTGTTCGAACAGAAAGGCGGCAAGGCCTCCAAGAAGGGAAAGCCTCGCGTCGACGAAACGCTCTACGATCTGTAGCGAGCAAGGATGTAAACGGCTAACCATTCCAGATAATCAGTGGGGAAAGGAGAGGTTTATGTTCAGAAAGATTCTTTATCCGACGGATTTCTCCGAGTCGGCCGGCAAAGCCCTGGAGTACGTAAAACAACTGAGGGAAGCCGGGGCGCAGGAGGTGGTTGTCATAAGTGTGATCGACAAGAGGAGCCTCGATTACCTGGGTGCATACAAGGCCGTAAACTTCCTCCAGATGGAAAAGGAGATCGAAAACGAGGTCCGGCAGGAATTACTGGCAGTCAAAGAAAAGCTGGAAAGAGAAGGATTCGGCGTTAAGGTCCGCTTGGAGAAGGGGAATCCTCTCCAGGAGATTCTTCGCGCCGAAAAGGAAGAAGACGTGTCTCTGATTGTCATAGGCTCCCATGGAAAGAGCAATATCGAGGAGATGTTCTTGGGTTCCGTAGCGGAGAAGGTAACCCGCAAGGCAAGAAAGCCCGTCCTCATCGTTAAACGCTGAGACTATCCTATAGACATGCGGACAAGCCCCCTGG